>JAFGSM010000265.1 GCA_016934595.1 bacterium
ATAAGTTTAATATTATAAATTTGGTATATATTTTAGCGATATAATCTTGCTTTTTCATCATCAAAATTACTTTTTACGAGGCCATCATCCTTCATCCCTGAAATTTCTAAAAGTTCATCACTATGTCATTGCCGCCGCCCAATGCCCCGTCAGGGCCTGGGCTGGTGATGGTTCTCGCATTCGGATCATAGGAGTAAAGATTTCCCCATGCATCATAACGTACATCCGCAGATTCGGCATTCATATAGGGGCCGTTCCATCCCCTTTTTTTCCATTTGTTCCAGTTGTCAACACCATCCGGTTTTGTTATAAGATCATTCAGGCATTCCGGGGGTTGCCCTACATCCGCTTCATAACCCTGAAATATGAAAACGCCATCGGAGTTAAGCTCGGGATCGCCGATTATAGCCTTTTTCAGATTTTTCATCTCCTCCTTTGTGGTCGACATCCTTGCGGCGTCTTTTGCGCCGTTAAAATTGGGGATCGCCGCTGAAAAGAGTATGCCTATGATGATAATAGCCAGGACAACGCTTATCAACGTGAATCCGTTATCCCGCATTTAAAATCCCTTCTTTAATGCCCCGACCGACTTAAATACCGGCATATAGAGGGCAAGGGCGACAAAGCCGATGAGCAGTCCTACAAAGGCAAGGATGAAAGGCTCGGCCATAGAGCTGACATGTTTGAGCGATTCGTTTATCCTCTCGTCGTAGGAATCAGCAAGCTGATGAAACATGCTGGCCAGGTTTCCGCCCTCTTCGCCCACCTTTGCCATTTGCGCCACTATGCTTGGAAAGCATTTGTATTGTTTAAGTGAGGTTGAGAGGTTCTCGCCATATTCCACCTGATTTTTGATGGTCCTTATCACCTCGGTATAAAAGAAGTTGCCAACGCTTTTGGCGGTGATTTCAAGGGCAGGGACCATAAGGACGCCGCTTTCGATAAGTGTCGCCAATACCCTTATGAACCTTGAGACGATGATATTTCTTATCAGGAGACCCATCCCAGGAATCTTGATCTTCGCGTGATCCCAGAGTATTTTGCCTGAAGGGGTCTTTAAAAAGACCTTAACGCTGACAATAAGGCCTGATATCATAATCAGCCCGTATTTCCATTTCCTTTTCGATGAATCGACGATAAAGATAAGCAGTCTCGTCGGCCCCGGCAGTTGTGACCCGACGGTTTCATAAAGCTCTGCGAATTTGGGCACTGTAAAGACAGAGATAAAGAATGCCGCCGCTGTGGCAATAAAGAGGATGACCAGCGGATAGATCATTGCGCCTGTAAGGCTGCCTTTCACCCTTTCGGAGCGTTCCATGTATTCGCCCAATTGCTTCAGAACCTTGACCTGATTTCCGGATTCCTCGCCGACGGATATCATGTTTATGATCATCTCATTAAAGGCCGCAGGATATGTGGATAGCGCCTGGGACAGGGATGCCCCCTCTTCTATTTTTTTATCGATCTCTGTGGTTATCTGCCTTACAGCCTTTGTTCTGCCTTCCTCTGCCAGTATCTTCAAGGCGCTTCTTAATGTTAGCCCCGAGGATAACAAGCTGCCTAATCCCTTTATGAAGTAATTGGCGTCCTTGCGTTTTATCCTTGTCTTAAAGAATTCAGGTTCAGCAGAGCGTTTTTCCTTTCTTGCGGCCTTCTTTACCTCTGTGACAAGGTAGCCCTCCTTGGAGAGTTTCTTGAATACGTCTTCTTTTTTCTCTGCGGTCAGCACCCCGCTGAAAATACGGCCCTCTTTATCCCTTACCTTATAAGTATACTGCGGCATGATTTATCACCTTCTCTTTTTTGATGTGTCTGTAGTTTTACGTCTTCCATTTCGGATATATCCTGAAGCTTACGATTATATCGTCTTTTGTGCCCGCCTTTTTATCAGGTCCGGCACAGATAATCCTCCTTTTTTCAATATCGTATATATACGGGCTTCCCCAGATATCAGTAAACCTTGTGTTTCCCTTGACATAAGGGCCATTCCATATTTTTGCCCCTGCAGGTTTCTCCAGGAGTTCCTCCAATTTTTTGGGGTGCATCCCCACATCCTGTTCATATAAAAAAATGGCGTTTTCAAGGATCAGCAATTCCTTGTTTGTGTTTCTTACTGGATCAATCTTTTTGATTTCAAAATCAGACCCGTTTGATGCGGGGTTTATATTACGGTGCATCATGGCCCCAGGCAGATTGAGGATAGGGGCGAAGAGGCTCACTGCGACAAACATGACAATGAATCCTCCAAAAAGCACGCCTGCAATCATCAGGGATTTTTGAATGTTCCCCCTGCCTTGATTAATGAGCCCTTTCATTGGTTTGAATCCCCGCTATTTCTAAATATTCTTCCAATACTTTAAAATTATCCTTTGCCATCAAGATGTTGGGATCCAGTTCTATAGCCTTTTTATAATGGATCAATGCCTCTTCTATCTGATGGTTTAGAAAAAATGCATTCCCTATATTGAAATATACAGAAGCCTCATTGGAAGATGTGTCGATCAACTGGGTATATTTCTTTATCACCTCTTCTATATCGTACTTATTGATTTCCTTGTTAATATCATTGATATCCTTATCGACGGCTGTTTTTACCTCTGGACTTTGAACGGTCTTCGGGGTCTGTTCCATAGATACGCCCTGCCTTGGCGCCCCTTTTTTCCTGCTTGCAGCCGTCTTTTTCTTTGTCTTTTTTCCCTTCCCATCCTGGGTTTTAAAAAAGGGCAGGGTGATATTTTTTGAGGCGACACCCCAGGAGGCTGCCCCTCCAGCCAGGAGAATAGCTATGATAACGAGGGACATGACCCTCAGTCTTTTGGCGGGCATTTTCGGTATGGCCTTTTTTTTGTCTTCCTTCTTCCCTGTGTCCCCTTTTGTTTTTTTAAGAGACAGTTTTGAAAAATGTTTAATAGGCAGTTTTGAAAAATTAAGATGAAATTTGCCAAGAAGTCCCCTTGACTTGCTGGTTTTTTTCGCCCTATCAATGGGCTCAACCGCAGGAGTGTCATCCTTCCGGATGTTGAGGCTGTCCGGCTTGTCATGGCCGGCGCTGTCTGAAATGGCATTGTCCGGAAAGATTGACAGGTCATCTTCGCATTGAGGGCTCCCGTTCTCTTTTGGTGCGGGATAATCCTCTTTGATTTCTTTATCCGGCATATTTAATTTCGCCTCCGTTTTCTAAATCCTTATCGGCTATAATACCTGAAATATATCATCAGTTTTTTATTACAGGGACGCTGGCCTTGACGATATCATCGCCATAACAGATTATCTCTCTGGTTGTATGATCCACCCTGTATCCTGTGGAATTAGGGTCTGACGCTGCCTGATCGGGGCCGATAGACCATATTACCCAGTTATGCCCCTTCTCATCCCTGTAATAACCGTAGGAATCCCCCTTTAACTCTCCGAACGGATCGGCCAGTTTTTGCTGGAGGAGCCTGGGGGATGCCTCTATCAAATCGTCCTGCCATATCCTGAAGCTCTCTTCCTCTGTTGAATAAGGAAAATCGAATTCGCTGTTTCCAGGATACCTTTTATATCTTTGATTATACGACTCGATCGCTGTCGTTAATGTCCTGAAATCCGCCTCGACCCTTGAAAGCCTTCCCTGGTCCACCATCCCCCTCAAGGTAGGAACCCCCATGGAGAAGATAGTCCCCATGATCACCATAATGGAGACCATTTCGACATGATCAATACCGCTTCCCATAATATTTTACCTCAAAAAGGGCTAAATGGTTTTTGCCATGGCCAAAGGCTCTTCTTCGAGCTCTTTTTTATATTCCTTGTTTCCTGGCGCATATTCCTTATATCCGTCTTCAAGATCATATTTCTCTATCCTGTAGCATATCTGATCGCGGGTCATTCCAAGAAGCCTTGCAGCATGCGTCCTGTTGCTCGAGCACAAATCAAGCGCCTGCTTCACAAGGTCCTTTTCAAGGGCGTAAAAGTCTATCCCCTCTGGGGGGAGTGCGCACATGCGCTGTTTTCTTAACAAACACTTATCATCACGAAGATCCAATGGCAGGTCCTCAATGACTATCTCTTTCTTATTGCCTAAAAGCATTGCCCTCTCGATGCAGTTGCGAAGCTCCCTGATATTTCCAGGCCAGTTGTATTGCATCAGGACATTAAGGGCGGACCTGGATATGGATTTTACATCCTTCCTGAATTTTTTGTTAAATTCCTCTATCAACATGTCTGCCAGTATAGGTATTTCCTCTTTTCTTTCCCTTAATGGCGCCAGATTCAGGTTTATTATATTAAGCCTGTAGTAGAGATCCTCCCTGAACCTTTTTTCCTGAATGGCCGGTTTTAGTTCCTGGTTGGTGGCGGCTATGACCCTGACATCGACATTTATGTCCTTTAGCCCTCCCACCCTTTTGAACGACCGTTCCTCCAGGAAATACAATATCTTGGCCTGGAGGGTTAGCGGCATATCTCCAACCTCGTCAAGGAATAATGTCCCTCCGTCCGCAAGCTCAAGCAGTCCCTTTTTGCTGTTTTTCGCATCTGTGAACGCACCCTTTTCATATCCCATAAGCTCGCTTTCAAGTAGGGTTTCAGGGACTGAAGAGCAGATGATCTGCATAAAAGGGCCGCTTGCCCTGTCGCTGTTCTCATGGATCATCCTTGCAAGCAGGCTCTTACCCGTGCCGCTTTCTCCTGTGATGAGAATTGTTGATGCCCCTGTTTTTGCTATTTTTGCCACTGTATCAAAGACATCCTGCATGCACCTGCTTTTTCCCACCATCCTTGTTTCCCCGTATTCATGCTG
Organism: bacterium; assembly: GCA_016934595.1. Lineage (GTDB taxonomy): Bacteria > SZUA-182 > SZUA-182 > DTGQ01 > JAFGSM01 > JAFGSM01. The sequence continues at coordinate 4,781 of JAFGSM010000265.1, forward strand.
AAGTTTTTCCTTAAGCTCCTTTATCTCGCGTCTTAATTTTGTGGTTTCCAGGGCGTTATTTATTGTTATGACAAGCTTGTCGAAATTTACGGGCTTTTTAAAATAGTCATATGCCCCGACCTTCATGAAATCCACGGCGCTGTCCACGCTGCCGTATGCGGTGATAATGATGACGAGCAGATCAGGATATTCCTCCTTTGTATGTCTCAGAATATCCATTCCGTCCATATCCGGGAGGCATTGATCGAGCATGATCAGATCAAAGGATTCATCCTTCAGAAGATTCATGGCGGATTTGCCGTCTTCGGCGCCCTTAACGTCGTATCCCTCCCTTTTCAAGCGCTCCGTTAATGACCATCTCAAGGATTTTTCATCATCAACGATCATGATCCTTTCAGAGTGCATTTTCTGCCCCTTTTCTATAGAATCCATTCATTTTTAAGCATCCCCTTAACACAGTATATTTTCCCCCTTCATGAGTTTGGGCAGGCTGACAATAAATGTCGTCCCTTTCCCTGGTTCGCTTTCCACGCTTATCTCACCCTGATGCGCCTCTATGACCCTTTTTGTAACGGAAAGTCCTATGCCCGTGCCCGAGCGTTTCGTAGTAAAGAAAGGGCTAAATATCTTCTTCATATTGTCCCTGGATATCCCCTTGCCTGTATCCTTTATGTTTATAAAGATATTTTTTCCCTTCTGGGATGAGCTTATGGTCAGGATACCTTCCACTTCATCCATGGCATGAAAGCCGTTTATCATGAGATTAGTAAATGCCTTCCCCAAAAGCCTGGGATCGATCATCACCATAGGGATTGACCCATCCATGTCCTTGATGACTCTTATATTGTTTTTGCCTGCGCCGTGTTGAACTATCGAAATGCTTTCCTCAAGCAGGGAGTTGATATCGTAGTTTATAAGCTCGGGACGAGGCCTCCTTACACAACGAAGAAGGTCATCCACGATCTTGTCCATTCTGCCGATCTGAACCCTGATCTCCCTGATGATCTCCCTCTGTTCGGTTTCAAGGTCTTGTTCCAGCATTCCGCTCAGGTTGTCTATGCCTGCCAGGGGGTTTCTGATCTCATGGGCAAGGCCTGCAGCAAGCTCCCCTATTGAGGCCAGATTCTCGCTTTCCTTAAGCTTTGATTCCAGCCTGGTTTTTTCTGTCACGTCCCTCATTATCGATGAATAGCCTGTTATCTTTCCGTCTTTATCCCTTATTGCGGTTCTTGTGAGGTTTACCATTATGATTTTTCCGTACTTTGTCATCCTCTCGGTCTGGTAGTCTTTGACGAATCCATTTACATAGACCTCATGAAAGAGGTTTGTCAATTCCCCTTCTTTTCTCTGCCTTTCAGGAACCATTGTATGAATCGGCTTGCCGATCATTTCATCAGCCATATAGCCGAATATCTCTTCCGCCCCTTTGTTCCACAAACGAATTATTCCGTTGTTGTCGAAGCTTACGATGGCATCGGCTGAGCTTTCAATGATGGCGGAGAAATATTTTTCAGCGCTTTCCGTCTTTTCCCTATAGATTTTTGTCGCTGTGATGACAAGGCATAAGGCAATGCCTGACACCAGCATGACCGTCGCTATGGTCGTTATCGCAAACAGATAGTGCATAGTCGCCCTGTCTGATGCCTTAAAATAAACACTCTCCGTGTATTGCCAGATGGAATAAACTACCCACATGACAGGGATGCTCCAAAGGGTCAACCGGACTATAGGGGATACCTTTTTCTCCCTTTCATAGACCGATTTGAGGCCTTCCTTGCCTTTCGTTATTATATCGGAGCCGGGCGAAAACCTTTTTCCAAAAATCTGGTCTATCTTCCAACAGTTTCCGTTCATCAATGCCTCTTTATAAAATTATCTCTAAAGCAAAAACCCCAAAGGCTTTTCGATTATGCGAAAGATCCGCTTAATCTTTTAAATCATGCCGCAATATTAAACTATCCTAAAATGGATAATCTTTATTATTATCGGCAAATCTTTTAAATATCTTACTATGAAGATACATTTTCATCCTCGGTAGCGAATAATTTTTGTTCATGTATTTAATCAGTTAAATCATTATGCATGAGCGCCTCCTGTTTGTACTGACGGTTTTTGAGCATATATAGCATATATAATAAATATAATAAATCATCATAAAAACATATAGTTACAAACTAACATCTACTCAATGGGCCTTTTTATAAGTGACGTATTTGGAACATACCTGCCTTTTACGTCACCTCTCTTAAATCCTTTTGCCTAATAAATAATATCATCAAAAATCAATTTTATAGCTCAAATATATTTTATTTTACAAATTATCCTTCCCTTTTTTAAAATTAATCTTTAGCTGCATTATTAAAAAAGGCAAAAGATATGCCACTAAATATTTTTATTGGAAAAAGACCATATAAATGCTCATCCTGCCCTAACCAATAATACACACTGATCATGATCTTATATTGCCATCTCGCCGATAATAATATAGATATAACTGTTTCTATCTATGGAAAGGTATAGAAGGATATAAGGGATAATGAGTTTTTTCAGGGAAAAGATTAATCTTGCCTTATGTGCATGCATCATATTGGTTTTTTTTATCTTTATCTCTGCCATTTTGAAGACTTTATGCACACCAAGGATCATGGAGGATTTCGAAGAGCATAATATTCCAGGGATAATAACCATCTCAGAGATACAGGCGGAAATAGCCAAAATAAAGATATGGGTCCTGTTTTACCTTCTGCACGGGAATATTGAAGTGGGGGGAGGGGATTTAAAGGGCATCATCAATGCCGAATATGAGTATCTTAAATTAAACGTAGTTGAGCATTTAGGCAATGAGACGCACGCCGTAATCGAAGATCAACTGGTCGGAGACAGATTGTTGAACCTGACGAACAAATTCATGCTTATCGCCAATGAGGTTATGAATCTGAAGGATAGAGGGATCGGCATAGATAAATTGAAGCAGAAGATACGAAACGACCTTCTTCCCCTTTTTTATGAATTGAATGAATTGACAACAGAGCACAAATTTTTGCACGTCGAAGAGATAGCGTCGACGGTATCCAGTATACACAGGAAAAACAAACCTTATTTTGTATTTATAATTCTGTTGAGCCTTTTGTCTATAGCAGGGCTTGTACTGACAGGCTTTTATATAAAGGATTTTCAGAAAAAAATCCTCCTTGCCAAGGAGCAGGAGAATATCATGGCAAAGACAAAAGAGGAGGCAGAGACGGCAAGCTCCACAAAAAGTCATTATCTCAAGAAGATATCTTTTGAGGCGCGCACGGCATTGAATGCCGTTCTTGGGGTCTCGGATATGATCCTCACCAGTCATCCAAGCTGGCAGCATCGCGAATATGTGGAGATGATAAAGGGGTCATCAAACTCCCTTTTGACTTTTGTCAACAATATCCTTAACTTCACTGAGATAGAGGTCAAGCGCATAAATATTGAAAATAACCCCTTCGATCTCAGAAAGATTCTCGAGTTATCAGCCAGCACATTGGCCTACAGGGCATACGAGAAGGGTCTTAAATTTGCCTTATGGGTAAAACAGGATGTCCCTGTATCCCTTGTTGGTGATCCTGAAAAGCTGGGCATGGTAATCTTCAATCTTGGGATCAATGCCATCAATTTTACTGAGACGGGCGAGATAGTGATTATATGCAGGACCGAAAGCCGCACCAACGAGAACGCCCAGTTGCATTTTACTGTGTCCGACACGGGCGCAGGCATCCAGCAGGAGAAACTGGACAGGATATTTTACAACCTGAATGAGCACAAGGGCACGCTAGCATACAAATACAGGGCAGAGGGACTGGGCCTTTATATCTCCAAGCAGCTTGTGGAGGCTATGGGAGGAAGAATATGGGCGGAGAGCGAGCTGAATAAGGGTTCGAATTTCCATTTTACAGCAAGGTTCATGATCGGCTCCAAGGATAATTCGGAAAGACCAGAGGCAAAACTCAAGGGATTTAGAGGCGCCAAAATACTCGTGGCCGAAAGCAATGAGATAAACCGCAAGATTTTGATAGAGATGCTTTCTGCCTGGGGTTTCAATTGCGAAGGTGTGAACAAGGGAAAGGCCGTGATTCAGGAGATTGAAAAGGGAAGCGCGGAGGGCATGCCCTATCAGGCGCTTCTTCTGGATTCCCAGCTTCCGGACACCCCTACCTTAAAGGGGTTAAAGGAATTAAAGGAAGATGAAAAAATAAGAAGGTTTCAGATCATCCTTCTGAATTCCATCGGCTCAAGAGAGGATATGGACCGTTTCAGGGAACTGGGAGTCGCGAAGTACTTATTGAAACCTGTAAAGCAGGCAGAACTCATAGATGAGCTTTATGACGCCCTCAATAAAAAGGCCGTTTCAATTTCAACGGAAAAAGCGGAAGATCCTGAAAAACAGGATAAAATTCCTCAGCAAGCCGGCGCATCACAAGATATTGAGGCAAAAGAGGATCAGAAGGCACAAGGATACATGATCCTTCTATGCGAAGACAATTTGGTCAACCAGAAGATGGCTACCATGCTGCTTGATAAGTATGGGCACAAGGTCACTGTGGCAAAGAATGGAGAGGAGGGCGTTAAGCTTTTTGAGGAAATGCCCTTTGACCTTGTATTGATGGATGTTGATATGCCGGTTATGAACGGGCTGGAGGCCACTATGAAGATTCGAGAAAAGGAAAAATCCACAGGGACACATTTGCCCATTATCGCAATGACCGCGCACGCAATGAAGGAGGACAGGCAGAAATGTCTCGAGGCAGGCATGGATGACCATATATCAAAACCCATCAAGATGTCGGATCTCCAGGACAGCATGAACAGGGTTATGCCGTCTCTGCGGAAGAAGGCGGAATATCCCGTGGCGGTTGTGGGGGATAAGAGTCCAGACTAAATACAACCCTTGCATTAAGGAGCGGTGTATAATGAGCCAAAGAAAATCTGAAAGGGATAAAGAAGGATATGCCATTTTTGATAAGCGTCATGAGGTTGCAATATCTGGGAGTAGGCGCTTCGGTTTCACAAAACTGTCCATAGCCGTTTTATTTGTTTTTCTTTGTATATTAATTGGTCTATTAATGGCAAAAAAGGGGGGTTCCCTTCAAAAAGGAAAAGAGATAACAGGAAACACCCTTGCCGCCTTTATAAAAAGTAGCAGAGAAGGGCAGGGAGTTGCGATCGCCGAATCGTCCGCATCATTTGACAGCATTGTGATACATTCCATTGATTACAAGATGGCCTATATACCTCCTGGCTCATTTATTATGGGAAGCCCTGGCAGGCCGGCCAGGGTAAATATAGACCAGACACAGCACAGGGTGGTGATATCCAAGGGATTTTATATGGGCATTACAGAGGTTACCCAAAGTCAATGGGAGTCAGTAATGGGAGAGAATCCTTCCTATTTTAAAAAGTGCGGAGGGGAGTGCCCTGTTGAGAATGTTTCATGGGATGATTGCCAGGAGTTTATTAAGAGGCTGAACCTTATGGAAGGTGGCGGCTTATTTCGTCTGCCAACCGAAGCCGAATGGGAGTATGCGTGCAGGGCAGGCAGTCAGACAGCCATCTATACAGGGCCTATGGATATCAAAGATAACCGTATAGCAGCGGAGCTTGATCCTATTGCATGGTATGCAGGAAACAGCTGTGCAGATTACCATGGGGTATGGGATTGTTTGAATTGGCCTGAGAACATCCATAAATGTCGGGGCTGCGGCGTACATCCTGTGGCCCGGAAAGAGCCCAATATCTGGGGGCTTTATGATATGCTGGGCAATGTATGGGAGTGGTGCCAGGACTGGTATGGAGGATATCCGGCAGATCAGGTCATAGATCCAAGAGGGCCTTCAAACGGCAGACACCGTATATTTCGGGGCGGAGGCTGGATGAGCGGCGCACAATCCTGCTGTTGCGGATATCGTAACTACCATCATCCTGATTATCATTACAGCACATTAGGCCTTCGTCTTGCAGGAGACCTGCATAATTATAGATTTTCAGATAAATAATTACAAAAAATTTTCTTGCATTAATCAGAAATTACAAAAGGTTAGAGAGCAAAGATTGTGTAATTTAATTTCTGAAAATCTATACAATGAGCGCTTTATTTTTTATCTGTGCAAAAACATCTTTAAAAATATTCCATATTGACTTTGCCCCATCCATCACACAAATCAACGGCAATAGCAATCGGTTCAATGGATTCTTCAAAGAGCCATCTTTATCTTCGATAATGATTTATTAAGAGAGGCTGCCTGTCGTCAGTGGAAGGGGAACCCTTTTGCAGGCTTGATTTATGCCCATCCCTTAAAAGTTTCTATTGGAATCTGTATTCGATTCTGCAAGTAACCCCCATAACCTTATAGTCACAACGAAGCATGAAAATGAATAAAAGCAAAGTATTGTTCGATCATTTTCATAGAAATTGCAAAGGCAGGAGAATTTGAAGATTTATCCAATCAAGTCATATTTTTACCACTGTAGAGGAAAAAAGAGGTAAAATATTTTAAAAACATTTCAGCATTACAAGGTCAGGTAGAATCTCAGCCAAGTAATGAATGAAGTGGCATTAAAGGATGATGAATATATTGTTTAAAGGGCGGTTAAAAACCTTTTTTGGCGATCATACCGGTTGATTTTTATAAGAGCATAAAATAGGTTATAAATCTTCGATTCACAAAGGGGAATGAAAATACCCAGAAGGGATTTTCAGACGAAAATTCCTATGCGATCAATATAAATCAGGCATGCATCTATTCAGAACTCTGCAGAGACTCCCATGGGAATATCTTATTTGCCGACCAATTCAACAAATTTTTCTTTTAGTTTGTCACAATGTTCAAAAAATGATGAACCATCAAACTCTATTTTTTTCTCATCAAGAGTAATGGCTTTATAATATCCATACCCCATAGAATCTACTACAATAAGGCGACTTACTTTACTTTTTAATTTTTGTTCTAAAAAAATCCAAGTTTTTAAAAATTCAAAAATATATTTAGCATTTTTCTTATTATCCATATATACCCCACCAAAAGGCAATCTAAAAAAAATTTTACTCCACGAATCAACCCTTTGGTAATAAAAAGCATAACTATTACACCCATGTCCCCAGAAACCAATCAGAAAGTAACCTTCCGGACAAGATTTTAAAAAGCTTTCAATGCCAACTTGCACAAGAAAAATATCTTTTTGTGACCCCGTTTGAATAGATTTGGCAACCTTGGACCCGAAAAGCAAATCAAAGGTAATCGTAGGTTCAACAGCCCATTTTTTTCCATTGTTATCAGTTTCTGTATGTGGCACAAAAGACTTGTTATCCTTAGAATTTTTATTGAGCGAAACCAATTTCTCCTTGGGCAACATAATGTTAGGTAAAGGCTTTCCGATATTTTTCTTAAAATATTTAAGAAGTTTTTCCATAAATTATTCTCCTTTTAAAAATAAAATTCTTCTTTATCCTTTAACATACACACACTGAATCCTGTAAACTGGTTTTCATATTGCTCTGGATAGTTTGTATGAATAGGAATAACCGTTTTAGGATTAAGCTTATCAACCATTTTTTTGAGTGTATCAATATCAGCATGGCCGCTAGTATGAATATTATGCACGCGCATATTTTTATCTTTAACAAAATCAATAAGTTCCATTGTATGAGTATTATTAAGGTATCCCTGCCAAATCGAATAGATAAAATCGCCTCGGTCTAATCCTTTGATTAAACGCAGGTCAAATATTACGGACGGCCTTACTAACATAATTATTTTATGTTTTTTCTTAGATATTTCATTTCGGTTAATTTTGTAATACCTGTAACGATAAATTAATTTTTTTCTGTTCTTTTCAGCTATGCGGTTGGCTAACAAGTGCGGAAAATAAACTCTTACTTCAGGGAAAATACTTTTGTTTGTATATGGAACGCGGGCATGATCCTTAATTTCGGAAAGGATATTTGCAGTATAAAAATCAATGACAAACAATCGGCTTGATCTTCGAGCCACTCTGAACAATGTAACCAGGCGGTCAATATTTTGTGATGATAGATAGGCCAATATTATGTTTTTATTTGATGACATGGCAATGTCCAAAATTTCCTTCTCTATATCGGATTCCTTTTTCACATTTTCAGAGGATCTTCCGAACATCGTTCCTTCTATAAGCAGGGTGTCTATATCAGTCGGGCCGTTTCTTATAAATTTGTGGAATAGTTTTGCTTTTCTGCCGTGAGCCCGGAAATCTCCGGAATAAAACAATTTTTTGCCACCGGCTTCAATCAGAAAAGCATAAGCGTCAAAGGCCGAATGGTCTACTAGAAATGGCGTGATGGTGAACGACTTAATCTTGAAAGCCTTTCTGTCTTCTATAGGTTTAAATTGGCCGATATGCCCTTTTTGTGATGTAAAAAGCACGGTCAAATCTATCAGTTTTTTGGCTGCAGCGCCCACATAATAAGGCATATCATCCCTGAGATGCTCAAAATAGCCATAATGGTCTATATGTGGATGGGAAATCAGCATACCATCTATGCCGAGCGGGGCGATTTCATCCTTGTATATACCTTTAATGTCAGGCGGTTTTTTTGTGTCTGGGTCAATTAACGGACTGCCTATGTCAACCAGTATACGATCATTACCGTTTACGATTTCCAAGCAACTTCCGCCAATTTCATGAGAACCCCGGTGAATGACTATATTCATTTTTTAAACATATTTCCTATTTTAAGGTTTGATAAATGGCCTATTTGGTAAAACTCGATTGAATTCGGCAAGTTTTCTTTAAATTGGGCTTTGAGTTTTCCATATTTTTGGTCATTGTCAAAACCAAAAACAATTAAGATTACTTTCCGGTCTATTTCTTTTGGGTAAGGGAGTCTCATCGGAAACATTTTATTCAAAATGTCAATGCAAACATGATATTTTTCAAGTAAGCTCAGTCTTATGGTTTCATTATTGACTTGTTCCTCATAACGTTCAATCTGCTCAACTACTTTTGGAGGTCCTTTGTCAGCCCAAATTTCTTTATTTGAAAAATGCTTCACTTCGCAGAACATAAGCCGTTGTTTGTTCTTATTAAAAAACAGAATGTCTATCCTGTCTTGCTTTTTTTCATTTTTAAGACATTTAAGAGACACCTCGATATCCAGTATGACAATATTTTCTTTGGATGATGAATAAGAATATTTATTATATATTTTAGAGACCCCGTTGGCTTCAATACCGGCGTATAATGAACAGTTCTCTTTTATCCTTTCATAGGCCTCGGCAAAGCTGGTTATTCTTTGACAGTCAGAAATTTCCGATTCATAAATGTAAGTATTTTCGTGTTTATAAACAGAAGCAAATTTAATATTCGTTTTAAATCCATTTTTATCATATCCGAAAAGCTTGCTTCCTTTATGATAAAAATCAATGCAGTTTTTTCTTATTGCCATAAAAACATTGCCATTCTTAATGTCTTCCGACATTTTTTTAAATAATGATTCTTCCTGCAATTTAGCCGTCAATTCATCTAATTTAATCGCATAGGAATTTTCATTTTTTCTATGCGGGTTTTCGGGCAGGTTTAACAAAGTCCGCCCGAAGGGCGCTAATTTAATCGCATAGGAACGTTCATTTTTTCCATACGGGTTTCCATGCAGTTTTTTAGTCTGCCCAATGGTCGCTAATTCAAAATCCTTTTTAGACATGGTTTATCTTTTATGACTTATTAGACAAGCACAGCCTCTTCCGCATTTGAATATTCCTTATAGGAAGAGTCGTTTATTACCTCTTTAATCATTGTAAGAAGTTCCGATTTTTTTATGGGCTTGGATATAAATCCATCCATGCCGGCCTCAAAACACTTATTCTTATCTTTGCCCATTACAGAGGCGGTTATCGCTATGATCGGGATGTGCCCGCCTGAGGCCTTTTCTTTTTCCCTTATGTTTCGGGCGGCCTCATATCCGTTCATAACCGGCATTTGGATATCCATGAGGATCAGGTCGAATCCACCTTTTTTCAGCATCTCCAAAAGGGCTTCTCCATTTTCCGCTGTTTCAACCGAGCATCCGTGATTTTCTAAAATCCTTATGGCAACCCTTTGATTTATATAATCGTCTTCTGCCAATAGGACATTCAAGGGTTCGCCGTTTTTGAGAATCTTTTCCCTGAGGGTCATTTCAGTAACATTTTTTTCTAAATGTTCTGGATATAACGGACTGTTTTCCATGACCTTCATAATCGTGTTATACAGACGTGTCTGACTTATCGGTTTAAGCACATACGGATGGTTCTTAAAAAAATCCTCTGGCAGGTCAGATTCTTTTCTGTCCAGAAAGGACAGAAATATGACATCCGTATCTGCGATGCAAAGATTCTCTTTGATTTTATTATATAACCCGATGCTGTCGTCTCCGGGGATCTTCAGGTCCAAAAACACAAGGTTATATGGATTGTTTTCCATTATGCCCTTTTCCATCTCTTCCAATGCCGTTTTGCAGTCAGTGGCCTCTCCAGATGATATGCCCCAGTTTGAAAGCGTCTCCGTCATGTTTTTCCGTGTTGTTTCATTATCATCGATGATAAGGGCGCGGGCTCCGGTTTCTTTAAAGTGGTTTAGTCCTTCATTTCCTTCTTTTTGCGCCCAATAACCCAGCCTGACGGTGAAGTGGAAGGCGCTTCCCCTTCCTGGTTCGCTTTCAACCCAAATCCTTCCGCCCATCATCTCGGTCAGTTGTTTGGATATCGTAAGCCCCAGCCCTGTGCCTCCGTATTTCCTGGTTGACGACCCGTCCGCCTGCTGAAAGCTTTCAAAGATAATCTCAAACTTGTCTTTTGGTATGCCAATGCCTGTGTCGGTCACAGAAAAATGGAGTGTAGCAGTGTCCCCATCCCTGTTTTCCAGATCACAGCGCAAGGATATTTCCCCTTTTTCTGTAAATTTGACTGCATTGTTTATGAGATTCATTATAATCTGGCCAAGTCTTTTAGGGTCGCCTGTTAATGATGAAGGCACCTCATGGCTTATATAACTTATAAGCTCCAGCCCTTTCTCCTGGGCCTTTATCGCCATAATATGCATGATAGTTTCCATGACCTGATGAAGATCAAAATGGATCCTGTCGAGGCGGAGGCTCCTTGATTCTATCCTTGAGAAATCCAATATGTCGTCTATGATATGCAGAAGGGAATCCGCCGATTTTTTCACTATATCAATATATTCCAGTTGTTCATGAGTCAGTTCGGTCTCAAGAACCATATCCGTCATACCTATAATGCCGTTCATCGGGGTGCGGATTTCATGGGACATGTTGGCCAGAAACTCACTCTTTGCCCTGGATGCATCCTCAGCCTTTTCTTTTGAAGCGAGCAGTTCTTCTGCCTTTTTTCCGAGCTCGGCATTGGCTTCCTGCAATTCCAGATTTCCTTCCTGGATTTGGTCCAGCATCCCGTTAAAGCATTCGATTAGGAATCCGAGTTCATCTTCGGATTTTTTGACAGCCCTTACAGAATAATCCTTTTTGTCCTTGACCTCTTTTGCCACATCCGTTAGATGCAGGATCGGCCTGCAGATTATCTTCTGAAGAATCGAATTTATTATGAGACCCAGCAAGATAGAAAGCAGTAAAAAAATGGCCAGCATATTTCTGTATATCTTCATACGGGAATAAAGATCATCCAGGTTTGATTGTATCAAAAAGCTGCCTATAATTTCGCCTTCGGAAACCAACGGCCTGTAAGAGATGAGCCGCTTTTTATAGGAATGGATGCCGAAGTTTTTGGATTCTGGCCATAAAAGATCACTGCTGAAGTTTTTACCCTGATACTTTACAAACACCTTGCCTTCATTGTCGTAAACATATGCCGCCGTGATGTTATTTTGCGTAGAAAGCGGGGCGAGGGCATTGAATGCATCCTTTTTGCTTTCGAGAATAAGGGCTGTTGTAATGTTCACTGTCAGAAGGTCAGACAGGATGCCGAGGTCGCCTGTCAGCCTGTTTTTTAATCTGAAAAAGTCATAGGTGACAAAGGCTGTGAATGCAAGGATCAAAGATATAGCGCTTATAAGCATTATTATAAATGTGAGTTTTTGCCTCAATGTCCGGTTTTTAAAGAAGTTCATACAATTCTCCTAAAAAAGATCCCATCCATATTTATTAATCGTCTTTTCAGAAAAAAAAGATCTGATAAATATCACCCCTGTATCCTGTTATGACTCAGATATTTTATGATTCCCAGAATGGCAAGCATGCCCATACCCTGCATTAAAAGAAGCAGGGTCTCTCTTGTATGGGCTTGCCGCAAAAGGAGCGCCCCTGATCCTATGCATATCTCAAAGAGGAAGATAAACATGATCTCCTGTTTTCTTGTCATCCCCAGCGATTTAAGGCTGTGATGTATCTGATCCGCACTTATGATGTCAAACCATCCCCTGATGCCTGTCCATTTTTTGCCAACAATGAAGGAGAAAAGATTGTATGTTAATTCGAATATCAAAAGGGCGAAGATGAGCAGGGGAGGGGCGAATGTCTTAACAGGATTGCCAAGCCCCCAGTTGCCCATAACCGCAACCGATGCGAGCATAAATCCCAAAAAAGTGCTGCCAGCGTTTCCCAATGACATGGATTTATCGCCGCTATTTAATGCATAGGGGAGAAATCCCATGCAACTGCCTAATATGGCCGCTGATGTCCATCCCAGGAAGGGGTGTTCTGTCTGGCACGCTAAGATCCCCAGAAAGAAGGCCATGATTGCTGAGGAGCCTGTGGCTATCCCGTTTACGGCATCCAGATAACCCAAAACATTTGTTATCCCAATGATCCAAAAAAAGGTCAGGGCATAATCCATGGTTTTTCCACAGGTCATCGAGGCAAAAAAATTGAAGTGTATCCCGCTATATATGACCAGCAAAACAGGAAGCACCTGCAACGGAAGTTTCCATGGGATGCCGAGCCCTATAAAATCATCGAACAGCCCTGTCAATAAAACTATTGTGCCTGCCGATAGCAGGATAAAAAGCTGTTGCGACAGGATGGAATAAAAGGACAGAGTAAGGCTGAGACCTATATAGACCGCAACGCCGCCAAGCAGAGGGACGGCCTTTTTGTCTTTTTCAGTAAACAGCGAGGCCTTTTTAGCAGCAGACCTTAATAATGGCGTGACCAGAAAGACTATGCATGCGGAGAGGCTGAGGATAAACGCCCATCTTTGTCCTATCCTCTGGGATTGGAATCTGAAATCCGGATGCAGGAATACCAGGATCAGGAGAAACGCCACAAAATAGCGCTGAATAATCCTCAATGCCCTTTTGTTTTTTTTCATAGAGGTTTTTTTTATTTTTCATATTTCATATATTGATATTCAGCAGGCCGGTGTCAGGGCGAATCTGTTTATCTCTGAGGCAATACGGTCAAGGGGGAGCATCCTGTCAACACAGCCAGTGTTCTGGGCAGCTCTGGGCATGCCGAACACGACGCAGGTCTCCTCGTTCTGGGCAATGATCATTCCGCCTTTCCTCTTTATAGCCTGAATTCCCTGAGAGCCGTCATTTCCCATCCCCGTCATTATGACTCCAAGCATAATCCCGGGCCACACTTGAGCCACCGAGTTCATCATTACGTCTACGGATGGCCGGTGAGGGGCATCAGCGGGGTCTTTGCTCAGGGCGATATAGAATTTGTCAAAGGAATTCTGGAGTTTTAGATGATAACCGCCCGGGGCTATGTAAACCCTCCTTGGGAGGATGATATCATCCTCTTCCGCCTCCTTTACCTCCAACTGGCATTTCTGATTCATCCTCTGTGCGAGGGAACTGGTAAATCCAACTGGCATATGCTGAACAACAAGAACAGCGCCGGGATAGTCGCCTGGAATATATGGCAGGACACTTTCCAGGGCTATAGGGCCGCCTGTGGATGTGCCTATTGCGACAATAAAAGAAGGATTTTCATCTTTCGGAGGCTGCTCTATGGCAGGTGATGGCGCAGCCAAAGAAGGTTTTGGCATTGAAGTGGATTTTGTCCCCATCACCTTCCTTATATCCACCCTGGCTATCATCTTTATCTTCTGGATGAGTGATTCGGCGATTTCTATAATATCCATGGTGGTGTGGCATGAGGACTTGTCTATAAAATCAACAGCCCCGATCTCCAGGGCGCGCAGGGTTATCTCGCCGCCTTCGCTTGTAAGGGAGCTGACCATAAGCACAGGCACAGGGCACTCCTTCATGATTCGGTCGAGGGTCTGCAGTCCGTCCATGCCCGGCATCTTGACATCCAGCGTCACAACATCCGGCCTGAGCCTCTTGATTTTATCAAGGGCCTCTAAACCTGTGCTTGCCTCGCTGCAGACCCTTATCATAGGATCGGAGCGAAGCATCCTCTTCATCGCCTTTCGCATAAAGGCGGAGTCGTCCACCACCAGTACAGAAATCTTATTTTCCAGCATGTGCAAACACCCCTTCCTTTTCAGGCGCAGGCTCATTCGCTGATACAGGCTCTCCCTTTTTGTAGATCAGGGCTTGCGGAAACCTTTTTATCTCAAACTTGTCGAATATGCCGGTCAGTGACTCCGAATGGCCAAGCAAGAGGTATCCTCCGGGGCGCAGGGCGTTGTAGAAATTGCTTATGGCGGTTTTTATCTTGGCCTCCGAGAAATAGATCAGGACGTTCCTGCAGAATATGATATCATAGCTCAGTGATGGCAGGGGAGAGATTATGTTGCCGGTCATAAAAGATGCCATATCCTTGATATTATTTTTTATGATATAGGTTCCTTCCAGGGGGGTGAAGAATCTCTCTCTGTATTTCGGGTCTGTCATCCTAAGGGATCGTTCGTAATACAGGCCCTGGCGGGCGGTTTCCACGGCCTTTTCACTGATGTCCATGCCTGTTATCTTGATATCCCACCCCCCCAAAAAGATGCCCGTGTCATATGTCAGCATTGCAAGGGTATATACCTCTTCCCCTGTAGAGCAGCCTGCGGAAAGCACCCTGATTCGCTTGTCATCCTTTATAATCCTTTTCTCCCTTAATTCCGGCAGGAGCTTTTCCTTAAAGATATCCAGTTGGGGTATTTCCCTGAAGAAGTAGGTCTCATTGTTGGTCAACTGGGATATCATAGTGGAGAGTTCCCTGCTGTTTCCCTGCCCGTATTTAAGAAAATTTATATACTCGTTAAATGACCTGAATCCGTTGGCAACCAGGCGGGGAGATATCTTCATATTGATATAGGAGCGCTTTTCCCCCTTGAAAAATATCCCGAACCTCTCATGGATGAACTCCTGCAGCAGCAGGAATTCAAGTTCTGATAATTGGAATTGGTTTATCATTTACCGGCCTCCAGTTTTTTCAACGCCAGGGCCGCCTCTCTGCGGACATCATCCTCAGGGTCCTCTTTCTGTATCTTGAGCAGGGAGGGTATCGCCATTGGGTCCCTTATTTCTCCGAGGGCCTTTGCCACTGAACAGCGGACTGTAAAGAATTCATTCTGAAGGAGCCTTGTAAGGAATTCCACCACATCATGGCCTTTCAATCTGCCAAGCAGCTCAACCAGCCGGCACTTGAGCATGGTGCTTGACCTCCTGAAGAAGTCATAGAAGAATTCCAGATCAGGTATGCCGAGTTTTTCCAGTGTGCTTATGACCTCCAGTTGAAGGTTTTCATTCTGGATCAGGGGAAGTATTTTGTTTACCGCATCAGTGGCATTTAATGCGTATAGCGCATTCAGCACCTCCTTCTTGATTATATCCTTAGGATCATCTATCCTTTTCAGGATATGTGCCTCGCACCTCTTGTCCCCAATCTTTGCAAGCGCCTGTATCGCTGCTATCCTTACCCTCCAGTCAGGATCATCCAGGGCTATTATAAGGTAAGGTATGGAAGTCTTGTCCCTCAGCTTTCCAAGAGATTCAAGCGCCGTCCGCTTCAGATCAGGATCTGACCCTCTGAGTGTATGCACGAGAAACTGCCTGCAGCTTTTGTCCTGTATGTTCCCCATTGCCTCCAGGATCGTCAGGCGGTCCTTTTTGTCGCAATTCTGAAATATGTCTATAAAATGTTTAATGGCGGATGCATCCCCCTTCCTTCCCAGGGTCTCGATCACAGCGGTCCTCACCTCAGTGTCCGGATCGCTCAGCAGCTCATACAGCGTATTCTTCAGATTCTCATCCATACCGTGCTCTATGCTGTGCGCCACAGCCCTTCTCACCATCGGGCTTTTGTCTATAAGCCCCTTGTGGAGTATGTCCTTTGGAAGGTTGTCGGCAAGGATGGAGCTCAATGCGCTGTAAACATAAGCACGGACCTCGTCCGTCTGACCTTCCAGGAGTCTTTTTAGTGGTGCGCATGCCCTCTGATTCTGAAGTTTTCCAAGTATCTGTATGGCGTTGAGCCTCCTTGTGTATATTTCGGAGTCAAGCTCCAAGAGGAGTTTATCTGTCAGTCTCTTTGACCTTGACCTGCCAAGTATTTCTATAAGCATCTCACGGATCTCGGGGTCAGGATCATAGAGGAGCCCGACAAGGGCATCCTCGACCTCTTCCAGTTCCACCCCCGCGGCCATGGTCATGATCGCATGATACCTTACCTCCTTGTCTTCGTCTTTGAGAAAGGGTATGCATGCCTTTATCCCGTCTATGCTTCCGATCCAGTCTATGCAGCGGATAAGGGATGTCTTGATCTTGGGATCGGGGTTTTCAAGCCGCTCTGTCAATGCGGAAAGGTCGCCCTCCCCGATCGAGATCAATGCCCCTACTATATATTCTTCCAGATCATATATGCTGAGAAGTTCAAGGAGCTTGCCTACCGCCTTTTTTTCCTGAAGCCATCCAAGGGCGATGATGGCGTTCTTTTTTACCTCAGGCTCCGGATCATTTAGGGAATTCAGCAAATGGTCGATAAGGGTCACATTGCTCAGTGCGGTCTTTATGCTGGGAAGGCATGCGCCGTCAGGCTCGACCCTCCTCTGGATATTGATCAGGGCCGCTATGGCGGTATTCCTGATCATAGGATCGTTTTGTGAGAGGATATCCGCAAATACGGGTATGACCGATATGTCGCCTATCTTTCCCAGGGCCTCCATTACAGGCTCCCTGACCATCTCATCATTTATGAAACCGACAAGGTGTTTTGTGGCGGAGATATCGCCTATCTCCCCCAAAGCCATTATTACGGAATATTGTATCCAGAAATCCTGGTTGAGACATTCCACCAGGGGACCGACCGCCCTTGCATCCCCGATCTTGCCGAGGCTCTCGGCCGAGGCGTGCTTCACGTTTTCATCAGGGTCATTAAGGGCCTCTATCAATTGATTCACAGACTCAGGGTCCTTTATCTGAGAAAAAATGTTGGCGGTGAACAGCCTGACATCCCTGTCTTCATCCTTAAGAAGAGGAAGCAGATAGGGCGTGGCCTTTTTCCCGTATAATGGAAAGACCTCCATAGCAGTGCTTCGGAGCTTGGCCTTTGTGTGATCCCTTAAGAATTCTTCGAGCCTTGGGAATATCCTATCGTCAGGGAATGAGGATAGCCCTTTCAATGCCTCTTCACGGACACGATAGCTTACATCCCCGGCCGCCTTTATGAGGAGCGGGACTGTCTCCTCAGAACGGCAGTCTATAAGCCCCCTGACCGCCGAAAAACGGATCTCCTCCGTCTCTGAGGACAGGTCTTTATCTATGGTTTTAAACAGCTCTTTATTGTCCATATCTCTTTGCCCTTTCCTGAAAAATTTATGGTTTCCGGTTTTTTATAGATATTTGTCTCTTTATATCTGATATTTTCAAACCCGTGTTTGTATATATGGAGGATCTCTGCGTCCCCTGTAAAAAGGTATCCCCCTGGTTTAAGACATTCGTAAAGACTGTCCACAAGCCTCTGCTGGGAAGGAAAATCGAAATATATCATCACATTCCTGCAGAATATGATGTCGAAACGCTCAAACACCGCAAGTTTTTCAACGGTTCCGTCAAGCCTTGTAAAGAGGCATGTTCCGTCCCTGATGGGGTCTAGGTTCCGCAGATTGAATATGCGGAATGAAATCTTTCTCAATAGATCGTCCGCAATCACCGCGCCGTCTCCAATCATTTTCATGTATCTTGTTTTATAACAGGCAGGTATCTTTTTCAGTGAGGATGCCTCATAAAAACCGGTTGATGCCTTGTTTAGGGCCTGCCTGCTTATATCGCTTGCCAGTATTTCAACATCATGCACATGGGGATATTTGATGCCTTCCATGATGGCCATCGCTATGGTGCATGCCTCCTCTCCTGTTGAACACCCGATAGACCATATCCGGATTGGCGTTTTTTTGAACTTATTCGTATCTCCTTGTAATGGCGGTATTTTTGAATTATCCAGGAGGCGTTTTTCAATCATGGGCGACAGATATTCCCTGATGGCATGAAATTGGCCTGGGATACGGAAGAAATAGGTTTCTTTGGTCGCGATATCCTCTATGAGGGCGTTAAATTCATTCTCGTCTTTCTTCAACAGCCGGTAGTAATCCTCATAGGAGGAGAGTTCATTCACACCCATCCTGTGCCGCAGGTGTGTTTTAAGCTTGCCAAGACGCGACTGAGTAAAGCTCATCAGGCACCTTTCGCAGATAAGCCTTTGAAAGCTATCAAGCATTTGCGCAGATAGGCTATGCATCCACCGGCCCCTTCTTATCAAGATCTTTCAGACAATCCAGTGCATCCATTTCCCCCCGGCTCAGTATCCGTTCAGGGGTTATTATGTTTATCAGGCCATCCTGTGTCTTTGCCAGCCGGCTGACGCAGCTTCTTTCCCTGTCACCCAGAACTGCGTCAGGAAGGGTTTCGTAGTCTTTTTGCTCAAGCAGCAGCACCTTGTATATCTCATCTACGATAATCCCAAGCAGCCTTTTTTGCAGGTCAAGTATCACTATCCTCCTGTTGGCACTGCCGTTTTCATGGATGTTGAGGCGTTTTTTGAGATCGACTACAGGGACGATCATGTCGCGCACCTCGATAACGCCTTCCACGAAATCGGGGGAGTTGGGGATGGCGTTGATCTTGCGAAGGTGTATCACCTCCTGGATCCTGAAGATATCTATGCCATATACCTCCTTGCCCACCCTGAAGGTGACCAGTTGCCCCGATTCCTTAATCATTTCCTTTTGGCCGTACATTTTTGGTTTCCTCCGGTATAAAATGGGGCACAGCATGCTGTGCCCCATGATCAGTCATCATCACATCTGAAAACGCTGAACCATCTCCTGCAGCCCGACGGATTGCCTTGACATATCCTTGGCTGATACGATGAGCTGTTCAACGGCGCTGAGATTCGTCCTGGCTATATCGCTTATGTTCTCGACCGCCTTGACTACATTTTCCCCGCCCTGTCTTTGCTCGATGGTGGCGTTCTTCACCTGTTCGGTCATCTGGCTCATCTCTTCGGCGGCCTTTACCACCTGTTTGATGCCTAATGCCTGTTCTTTCGTGGATTCATTCACGGACTGGGTGAGCTTGTTCATCTCCTCGACAGCGGCTATCACATTCCTGGCTGCGGCGGATTGCTCCTCAGTGGCCCTTGATATATCCTGCATGATATTCGAGGATGCGAGCACAGCGTCCATGATCCTTGATATGGCTGCGCCTGCCTGGTCTGCAAGTTTGATCCCTTCATGGGAGCTTCTGCCCCCCTCCTCTGTGGCCTTTACCGCAGATGAGGTCTCATTCTGAACCTGTTTTATCACCTCGCCTATCTCCTTGGTCGCCTTTACGGAGCGCTCGGCCAGTTTTCTTACCTCGTCAGCGACAACGGCAAACCCCCTGCCTGCCTCGCCTGCACGTGCTGCCTCTATTGCGGCGTTGAGTGCGAGGAGGTTCGTCTGATCGGCTATCTCTTCTATCACCTCCACGATCGAGCCTATTGCCTCAGACCGTTTGCCAAGGTTCTTTATCGCCTCGGAGATGTTTTTCATCATCTCACCGATGGTCTTCATCCCCTCTACGGTCTTTATGACCGCCTCGCCGCCTGCCTGTGCCTCTTCCCTGGCCTTTTGCGAGAGATGATCCGCTTCACGCACATTTTCGGCGGTCTTTTCAATGGTGACGGCCATCTGCTCGATGGTCGAGCTGGTCTCCGACACATTGCTTGCCATGGATTCCGCCATTTTGGCCACATGTTCCGACGTTGTTCCCATCTCCTGGATGGAGCTTGTGGTCTCATCAACATTGGTGGCAAGTCCCTCTGCATTCTTCGCCACGTTCTGGATGTTCACGCTCATCTGCTCCATAGAGGACCCTGTCTCATCAGCGGCGGTGGCCTGGGTCTGGGCGCCTTTATTGATCTGTTCGCTTGAAGCGGATATCTCCTCTGCGGCGCTTGCCACAGAAGATGCCGTGTTGCGAATGTTATCCACAATCTCCCTAAGGTTCTTTATCATCCTGGAGAAGGAGTTTCCGAACACATCAACATCGGATGCGGGTTTCACGTTTTCGGCCAGGTTGCCTTTCGCCACCTTGTCAGCCACATCCGCCATGCTTCGCAGGTATTCGATCATGCCGTTGAGGGCGTCGCCAAGCTCCCTGGTCTCATCCTTTTTATTGATCTCGACCTGGCTTGAGAGGTCTCCTCTTGCCACCTGTTTTGCAAAATCGACACACAAGGCTAAGGGTTTCGTTATCCCCCTGGTGATAAGGAAGCCAAGCAGCAATGCGAGCATCACGGCGCATGGCATGAGTATCATCAAAAACCAGATGGAAAAGTTCTTTGCCTTCTTTGAATCAGACTGGGCAATCATCATCCCCTTATCCGCTGTCCCTTCAAGCTCTTCCAGACAGGCCGTCATGCCTTTCGACGCCTCGAACATTGATGCCACAGATGCCTTTTCCTGGGCATCGATCTCCCCGATGATATTATCTGCATATTTCTGGATCTTTTCAAAACTCCTGTTTAACTGGCCTGCATAACGGGCAGCCCTCAATAACAGGGCATCTTTCTGCTTCCCATCTGCAGCAACTATATTTGATACGGTCTCGTAAAACTTCAGATAGACGGAATAAAGCTCATCAAGGAGTTCGGTAAGCCCCTGATCCGGAGATTTGAATGCCGGATACCATGCACCGAAAAAACTTTTTGCCGGATCAAGCTCGCCAGTGTAATCCACTCCGACATCTACGGAGTCCTTTAATGTCTGAAACTCCCTCCTTTGATTCAGGTCAGCCGCATGGAGAAAGGAAGGCAGGTCATAGTGGATATCCCTATAATCAAATATATATTTTACCCTTTCCCGGTGCACCTTGATCAATTCATTCGCCTTTTCAGAGAAGTTTGATTTGAATTTGTCCATATTTTCGATCAGCGCGATCATATCATTATCGCCCTTTGGCACCCGCACGTTGAGATCATTTTTGAGATAGAGCTTGCCTGCATGGCTGTCTTTAAATTCCTTTGAATCCGTTCCTAAGCGTACCATCGCTATAAACATGTTGAAAAGGTCTATATGATCCCTGATCTGACCTTCAATCCTTTCCAGATCGGTTTCCGAAATGATATAGTCCTTGCATGCGTTCAGAGCGCGTTCCGCCTCGATTATGGATTCCATTGCCACGTCCTTTATGGGGGCCTTCTCCTCTATGACTATATCCCCGCTCCGGTCCACCTTCTTGACCATGAAAAGCCCTGTGAGACCGGTTATGACAACTATCAGGGATAAGGCTATGAAGCCTCCCATCAACTTCTTGCCGATTGTCATCCTTCCGATTGACATCTTCATGATATCCTCCAATATTTTTTTGATGAACCCGTAAAAAAACCGGAAATTTCCTATTCGTCATTCCGGCGAAGGCCGGAATCCATTATTTTTAGATATATATAGATTGATGGGTTCCCGCTTTCGCGGGAATGATACGTTTTTACGGATCCGTCATATTCAAGATAGGCATTAAGCTATCAGCCCTTGTGCTCTTTTAAATGGCCTTTTCCCTTTTGATTTTTTTAAAGCCTTCAGGGCTGATAGCAAAAAATGCCTGTTTCAAAAAAGAATAAACGGGTATTAACCCTGTCCGCTAGTCGAGATGTTTCATATGTTCCACAACTTCGGAAAGCTCGTCCTTCATCTGCTCAAGATAATCCTCGCTCTTTGTCTCCTTGTATTTCCTGAGACAGACGATAGCTGTGGCCGGATGTATGATGGCATCATAATGGCACATTACCTCTGAGAAATGATCATAACCGGATATATCAATGCCTTTGCTCTTCAGGAAGCCACCGTCATGCCACTGGCTCTCAAGCTCTTCCAGTGTCAATGACTTCATCCTGCCTGCCGAATCTATGGCGATCGAGAGCAGCTTGGCTTCTGTCTGGGGTGTCTCTTTCTCGTTCATGTGCTCCTTGCTACCCTGTATCCCTAGATCCATTAATGTCTCCATGTCAGAGATCATGGCTTCAGGATCGATGCTTCCGGAGATTATCCTGCCTATGTTTTTCTTGGCCAAAGTTACATACGCTTCCTTGTCGAACTGATGTTCAGTGCCGGCAAGCGCAACATTTGAAATCATGCCGGCAACAACTAACGTCAAAATAATCACAAACCATTTCGTCCTTTTCATTTTTTTCCTCCTTGATTAGGATTCAATTCTTACGTCAATAAGGATCAATTCCACCACACTTTAACCCTCAAAAGCAATATTTTTTTTGATTTATCCTTGAGAACATCACCCCCTTTTTATGGGTCTGCCAGCTAAAATCCCGTGCCTTATTTATGCGGTTTTCAATATCTTATCCCTTGTTCCTAAAATTGGTCTGTTTGTAATAGTTCACCACGGATTTTCACGGAGTTGCACTGGACAATCATTTTCCGTGATATTCCGTGTACTTCCGTGGCAAAAATCATGTGTCAACGTAATTTATTCGGCTTACGGTGAACGGTTACGTCTGTTTTTTCTCTTTATTATTTTTTATATGAAAATAATCGAATATGTCTTTGGATCAGTCTCTGCTCCCTTTTCCTATGATCTTGTCAAGGTCGATAAGTATGACCATCCTGTCTTCCAGCTTCCCTATGCCGCTTATGTAGTTCTCTTTTATCCTGATGACCTCCTGCGGGGCATTGTCGATCTCTTCAGCGGTTATATTCAGCACCTGCGAGACACTGTCCACCATCAGTCCGAATATCCTCGAGCCGTTCTCCACCACAACTATCCTGCTTTCTTCGCCTATGGAGGTTTTACCCAGGTTAAGCCGGTTTTTCAATTCTATGACCGGTATGATCTTGCCCCTGAGATTGACCACGCCCCTTACGTGCGGTGGAGAGTTTGGCACACGTGTGATGTCGCCGACCCTTTTTATCTCCTGCACCTGGAAGATCGGGAGGGCATATTCCTCTTCATCCAGAAAGAAGGTGACATATTTTTCCGCCTCTACATCCTTCAATATCCTGTCTTTCGCCATTAATAGGTTTTCTGCATCTTTATCATTTTTGTCAATAGACCTTGTGTCTGTTGATAAAAGACCTCCCCTGGACAATACCGTGCCCAGGATATCATCAGCCAGACCGGATTCAGGCAGAGGGGTTTTTTCGCTTTTCTTTTCCATCGCCCCTTTGTCAGACAATGCCGTGCCCAGGATATCCTCAGCCAGCCCGAATTCAGGCAAGGGGACTTTTTTGCTTTCCTTTTCTATCAACCCTGCGGCGCTTTTGCCTTTATTTTGCATAACTATCTCCTTTTAAGGTCAATTGTTTTGCACGATCCTGTTGATCAGCTCCACTACGCTGGAAGGTTTCCAGGGTTTCTTCAGATAACCTTTAGCCCCCAGTTCAAGTGCCTTTCGGATATCGTGGTCGTCATCCTGCGTGGTGCTGATGACAATAACAGGGATGTGGCCATACCCGTCATCCTGCATGGCCTTCAGAAAGGATATCCCGTCCATCTGCGGCATGTTTATATCCGAGATGATAAGGTCGATATCCTTTTCTATTGCCAGTTTGTTCAGGGCCTCCAGACCATTATTGGCAAATATCTGTTCGCACCCCGGAAATGACCCGAACACCATCCTGTACATCTTCGCCTGAAGAGAAGAATCCTCTACGATCAAAACCTTTCTAAGCATACTGCGCCTCCCTTTTCTTTTCGTGTTCTCCCTGATGTCTGACCTCATTCATCAGCTCGAGCACATCCACAATCAATACCACTCTTCCGTCTCCCAGAATAGTGGCGCCGGCAATCCCTACAGAATTGCCTATATAATCATCCAGCGCCTTGATCACGATCTCCTGTTGACCAAGGAGCGAGTCTACTACGATTCCCATCTCTCCCATCGTGCTTTGCACAATGACCACATAATGGCTGGTTTCATTATTCAGGGATTCAAGTCCGAACAATGACGATAGCCTTATAAGGGGAAAGATTTTTCCTCTTATGTTTGTCACCTCGCAATTATTCACCATGTGAATCTCATCATCCCTGACCCTGATGCTCTCTATAACAGAGGTAAGAGGAATGGCATATTGCTCGCCTGAGACCTCCACCATTAGTGCGGATATAATGGCAAGCGTGAGGGGCAGCTTGATGGTGAAGCATGTCCCTTTGTTGACCTCGCTTTCAACCTCGATAGCGCCGTTTATCCTTGTCAGGCTTTTCTTTACCACATCCATGCCTACGCCGCGTCCGGATATCTCGGTTATGCTGTCCGAGGTAGACAGGCCTGAGACAAAGATCAGGTTAAAGACCTCATTTGATTCAGCGTCATCCTTAACAGTCAGACCGGCCTTTTTGGCCTTTGCTATCAGCTTTTCCCTGTCAATCCCCTTGCCGTCGTCCTTTACTGTGATTATTATATGACTTGATTCATGGGATGCCTTGAGCGTGATATTGCCGGTCTTGGGCTTGCCCAGAACTACCCTTTCCTCGGGAGGTTCTATCCCATGATCAATGGAGTTCCGGATAAGGTGCATAAGGGGTTCGCCTATCTCATCGATGACTTTCTTGTCCAGTTCGGTCTCTTCGCCCTCGAATGAGATGTTTATCTCCTTTCCCATACCCCTTGCCAGATCCCGGACATAACGGGGAAACCTCATGAATACCTGTTTTATGGGCAGCATCCTGACCTTCATGATGGTTTCATGGAGCTCTGTGGTTATTTTGCCTATCTGTTCCGATGTGTTTGATAGGTCAAGGACGATCCCCTTTTCGCCAAAGGTCTCCCTGAACTGTGAATCTATCTGGTCAAGATGTGTTCTGTGGATGACCAGTTCCCCCATAAGATTCAGCAACTGCTCCATCCTTTCGAATTCCACCTTCAGGAGATTGCTTTTTTTTCCAAAGGGGTTTGCCGTCTTTTTTTGCGGGGAAAGATTTACAACGAGGTTTTCCTGCTGCGGCGATCCTTTTTTTTCCTCAAGGAATCCCTCGATCTCGTCAAGTTCATCCTGGAGAAGGTCCATCTTAGGCATGTCAGGGATGATTTGTGAGATGGAATGTCTGACGTTCCCTGCGCAATGTATGATAAAATCCACAAGTTCCCTGTCAAAACAAAGTCTTTCCGACTGAAGCGACTTGAAGATGTCCTCCAGCTTATGTATGTAGCTTTGCATGCAGGAGAATCCCATCATCCCTGAGTTTCCCTTGAAGGTGTGCAGCAATCCCAGGACGTCGTTGATTACTGACGGATCAAGCGTTTCATCCAGGGACTGCTCGAACTGGAGGAGAAGCCCGTCAAGCTCATCCAGTATCTCATGGCTCTCCTCGATAAAATCCTTAACCATCTCAACCTGTTCATTAAAGTTCATCAAATTTAACCTTTCCCTTTTTAATCGTGCGCTTCAAAACCATTAATAACCTGATGAATCCATTGTATTTGAGTATTTATGATCTTTTGTCTTTTTCTGCATAGAAAATTTTGTGCGAAAAACCTTTGCATGTATATTTTTTCGGCAATTTAAAAAATTTCTTCATCCTGAATCTAAAATATCAATATAACTTATTGTAAATTTTGAATTTATAAAATGAGATAAAAATGGGACGATTGAAAGGGGCAAAAGCCGGTCATATATATTTCCTTATTTAAATAAATAGGCAGAAAGGTGGATTTATGCTTTGCAATGGCATAATCCGAATATCCTGATTTCTTAATATTACAGGATATTACAGGCTTATAGTGAAATCGCCATTTTAAAAGGTTTAATTTGTGGCCGTGCATTGATGATGATCCATCAAATTGCCGAATAGAAACTGTTATGATATTGGATGAATAACGGCCACAGATACACCGGCATAAGAAGTTCTGAAAATCCAGGATTTTTTAAAAGAAGGGAGGATAAAACAACAATGGGTTCCGAATTAAATATGGATCAGATACTTGCAAACTTTGAAGGGAATGTGGAGATGTTTCAGATTATATTCGATACATTCCTTGAGACCTATCAGGATCAGGTAAAGGATATTCAAAGCGCTGTCCAGGCCGGAGGGGGAGAGAATCTGAGGGCGTCCGCCCATATGCTTAAAGGCGTTCTGGCCAATTTTAATGTTCCGGAGATGACCGATTTGGCATATACCCTGGAGAAGATGGGAAAGGAAGGCAGGATAGACGGCGCGGAGGAAACGCTTTCCCAACTGGAGGTTATGATAGACGGATTTATCAGATATGTAAAGGAACACCAGACAGAATTGGTTTCTGCATAATACTTTACTTTTATTCATAGAAAATAGATTCTATTTTCATGATTCTTGGTGGCCCGAAAGGCCATGGTGTTTATTAAGAATTTGGATTTGATATGAGCGAAAGGTTAGGGGAGAACAAAGGCCGGCGTTCATGCTGGCCTAAAAGGCGGACAAAGGCAGGTCCTTTGGCCTCTGTCATCATTCTGAACTGGAACGGCATAAGTCACCTTGCCACCTGCCTCTCATCATTAGCTAATCAGACATACAGCAATATCGAGATCATATTTGTGGATAACGGCTCACAAGACGGGTCTGTTGAATTTGTTAAACGCGAATATGGCGGAGTTGTCTCTATTGTTGAAAACATAAGGAATACAGGGTTTGCTGAAGGGAACAACACCGGCATTAAACTGGCGAGGGGAAAATATATACTGCTCATCAATAATGACACAAAGGCGGACCCAGGATGGGTTGAGGAACTGGTGAAGGCGGCTGAAAAGGATGAAAAAATAGGTATGTGCGCGTCAAAGGTGCTGATGTTTGATGACAGAACCAAGATAGATACCGCAGGTCATCTGATATACAGGGATGGGCTTAACCGTGGCAGGGGAAGGCTTGAGACGGATAGGGGACAGTATAATCATGAGGAGGAGGTTTTATTTCCAAGCGGGGCAGCCGCCCTCTATAGAAAGGAAATGCTGGACGAGATAGGCGGTTTTGACAAGGACTTTTTTGCCTATGGGGATGACACGGATCTCGGCCTCAAAGGCAGGCTGGCTGGCTGGAAATGCCTGTATGTGCCTACTGCTATAGTGTATCACAAATATTCCGGCTCGACTTCCGCATATTCTCCCGGCAAGGCCTTTCTTGTGGAAAGAAACCGCGTATGGATATTATTAAAGTATTTTCCATTTTGCTCCCTTATACTTAGCCCTTTTTATACACTGATTCGCCTGGCATTTCAGTCTTATGGGGCGGTTTTTAAAATGGGCGCGGCAGGAAGGTTTACGGAGCAGCATTCAAAGGGTGCGCTGATCATTATATTGCTGAAATCATACCTGGCTGCATCGAGGGGGATGCCCAAGATGCTAAAAAAAAGAAGGCAGATAAGGATGCTCAGGAAGATCCCTGATCGGGAAGTCTTTTCATGGTTCAGGAAATACGGGATAAGCGCAAGGGAATTGGCGCTCAAGGATTGAAAGATATAAAGATATAAGGATGCAGATATAAAAATATAATAAGGATTTTGGGAAAGGATATCGATGGAAATGAAGGAAAGATACAAAAGCCTGGTGATAATACCTGCATATAACGAGGAGCGGCACATCGCTTATATCGTGGCCAGGATAAGATGGATGAACAGATGTTCGGAGGTGTTGGTCATAGATGACGGGTCTTCGGATATGACCGCGCGCAAGGCAAGGTTCGCAGGCGCAAGGGTGATAAGCCATTTATTCAATATGGGGTATGGCGTGGCGCTGCAGACAGGATATAAATACGCCTTTGAAAAGGATTATGACTTTCTTGTGCAGATGGATGCGGACGGACAGCATCATCCGGCGTATATCCCTAAGATGATTGATATTTTAGAGAAAAAGGATGCTGACCTGGTAATTGGGTCCCGTTTCATATATGGGATGATGAAGGGGAATACAGGCCTTTGCAGATACAGCATGGATTTTTCCAAAAGGCTTGGGGTGATGCTTTTCTCTTTTGTTACAACAAAGATTACAGGGATCAGGGTCACGGATCCGACTTCAGGTTATCAGGCTTTGAACAGAAAGGCGATCGGGCTTTTTATTCAGGACTTTTTCCCCAATGATTACCCGGATTCGGATATGATCATTACTGCACATCGCTCAGGTCTCAAGGTCAAGGAATTCCCAATGATAATGTTTGAAAACAGAATGGGAAGATCAATGCACGCCGGTCTTAAGCCGGTATACTACACGTTCAAGATGTTTCTTTCCCTTTTTATGATTCATATAAGGAAGCGGCATATGGCGGCGCTATGTCAAAGGAGTGTTTTTCACGGGGACTGATGAAATGGATATGTTGTTGAAACAAAAGGTGGCTATGCTTATCATATGCGTGGCCATATTTGTCTTTATACTGGAATTGGTCAGGCGAAGAAAGTTGAGGGAGGAATATTCATGGTTATGGCTGCTGACCAGCCTCTCGCTGTTTTTCCTGGTGCTGAAATATGACTGGCTGGTATCGATAACGAAATTGATCGGGGCAGTCCTTCCGACTACGACATTGTTCATAGGCGCCTTGATATTTCTTATGGCGCTGTGTGTCCAATTCTCCGTGAGGATATCCAGGCTGACAGATCTGGTGAAAAACCTGGTTCAGGAAAACGCATTGCTCAGGGATAAGATAGAGGAATATTTAAAAGAGGAGAAGTCATAGAAATATGTCCGTCACAATATCAGATTCATATACAATTTCTGATTTCATTCCCGAGAGGATTATCAGACCAAGGCGAGGTTTAATAGGCATAGATTTCAAGGAACTATGGATATACAGAGAGCTTTTCTGGTTTCTTGCCTGGCGGGATATCCTCGTGCTATATAAGCAGACAGCCATAGGGATTGCCTGGGCTGTGTTTCAGCCGGTTGTCACCATGGTGGTTTTTACCCTCATCTTTGGAAATCTTGCTAAACTTCCGAGCAATAACGCCTCATATGCGGTAATGACCTTCGCAGCCCTGTTGCCCTGGCAGTTCTTTTCCAATGCAATTACCAAGAGCAGCAACTCACTGATTTCATCACAAAATCTGATCACCAAGGTCTATTTCCCGAGGATTATTCTGCCCGCAAGTGCAACAATAAGCGGGGCGGTTGATTTTATGATATCATTCGTGGTCTTGATCGGAATAATGGTGTGGTGCAAGGCGCCCTTTCGGCTTTCCATGTTTTTACTTCCGTTATTTTTTCTTTTTGCTTTTTTTGCCGCCTTTGGGGCAGGTTTATGGCTTGGGGCATTGAATGTCAAATACAGGGATGTCAATTATGTCGTTACATTTTTGGTACGGCTTGGAATGTATATAAGCCCTGTCGGCTTTATTTCAAGCGTCATCCCTCAAAGATGGAGATTCGTTTACAGCCTGAATCCTATGGTTGGCGTGATAGACGGATTCAGATGGTGCATTCTTGGGGAGCAGTTTAAACCCTACTGGCCGGGTTTTTGGGCGAGTTTTACTATGGTATTGATGATATTGGTTACAGGTATATGTTTTTTTAGAAGCACAGAGAAGAATTTTGCGGATGTTATATAAACAAAGGTTAAGCAGATGTCAGGACCAATAATTCGAGTAGAGGGGATAGGCAAAAAATACAGATTGGGATCTACGATAAGCTACGATACCCTGCGTGATCATATAACCGGTAGCTTTAGATCCTTGTGCCATATAATAAGTGGAAACAAAAAATCAAAAAGAGGCAGGGAATTTTTAGAGAATCAAACACTAACAGACAATTGCGAGTTTTGGGCATTAAAAGATATATCCTTAACAGTCGATCAGGGTGAAGTAATCGGAATATTAGGCAGAAATGGGGCAGGGAAATCCACACTGCTTAAGATATTGAGTCAGATAACAGAACCGACCGAGGGCGAGATACGTATAAAAGGCAGAGTGGCAAGCCTTTTAGAGGTAGGCACCGGTTTTCATCCGGAATTGACAGGCAGGGAAAATATCTTTTTAAATGGTGCGATCCTTGGGATGACAAGGTCGGAGATCAAGAAAAAGTTTGATGAAATAGTAGATTTTGCAAAGCTGGAAAAGTTTATAGACACACCCGTCAAGCGTTACTCCAGTGGGATGTATGTAAGGCTGGCTTTTTCCGTTGCCGCACATCTGGAGCCTGAGATTTTGTTGGTTGATGAGGTTCTTTCTGTCGGTGATGTTGAATTTCAAAAGAAGTGCTCGGGGAAAATGAACGATGTTGCCAAAGAAGGAAAGACTGTCCTTTATGTCAGTCATAATATGGGATCTATCGCTCAGTTATGCTCTAAGGCAATCCTGCTTGATTATGGAAAGATGGTGAGATTTGATGCGGCACAGGAAGTTATAAACCAATATATCAAGAATACAGGTACTTTGGCCAAAACTGGGGCAATAAAAATTACGGACCGGATGTATACAACAAGGGGCAAAAAAATAAAGTTTAGCCAGGTAACTATGCGTGACTCACGAGGAAATGTATGTAACAATTTTTTGTATAAAGAGGATTTCTCGGTAGAGATTGATTTTGATATATACGATAATTTTGAACGGGGAGTGATTGGTATTGGTATCAGAACACTGAATGGCTCGTTGGTGACCATTGCCCATAATCAGGATAATAATAATGGTAATATCGAAGATATAGCAAGGGGAAGTTACAAGATTAAGGCAAATTTTAATAATATTCTGCGACCGGGTATATATTCCCTCAACATTAAGGCATACGAACATATTATAAATGGGGAGACAATCGATGTTTCCGATTTGATACAATTTGAGATTGCAAATTCCCCGAAAGAAGGCGAGTTAATGCCGGTTAAAATGAGATCGGGATTAGTGGAATTCGAAGTAGATTGGAGCTTAGAGGAGTTGGCTGCAAGTTTTTCATATATTTAGTATTTGAATGAAAAAATTTTATTAAGACTAAAATTTCATCCAAAAAATGTCACCAATAAAGTACATTAGTCATATTTACGGTGCTGGCTGTTTTTCATTAAAACACCTGACATCCCGTAATCACAGAATTAACGAAGTCACATTTATAACCGCTTTATTTGATATACAAAGAGACGAAAAAGGAGACGGCAGAAATATAAATCAATATTTAGAATGGTTTAAAAGAACTTTAAAATTAAACACACCCATGATTGTCTATGTAGAATCAAAATTTGAGGATTTTGTAAAACAGAATCGTCCGTTGGAATATAAAACAAAGATCATAATTCAAAGAATGGAAGATTTATCATATTTTAAATACAAAGAACATATATTAAGGATTATAAATTCGAAAGAATACAAGGCAAAGATAAGACACCCTGACAGGATTGAATGTATTCTTCCTGAATACGATATTATTCAATATTCAAAATTTGGATGGTTAGAGGAGGCCGTTAGAATAAATCCCTTCGAAACAGACTATTTTTTTTGGATTGATGCCGGGATTTCAAGATTTTTTGAAGATGTTAATATCTCTGATTCTTATCCGGGTGATAAGGGTATAAAGATAATAAAAACAAATAAATTTATTGTTCAGGCAAGAAATGATTTATATAGTTATGCTATCAATGATAATTTTATTTGGGACAGTGCTAATTTATTGATAGGTACTATGTTTGGAGGATATAAAGATATAGTGTTAAAGATTGGAAATAAAATAAATAATTTATTTGAAAATATTATGTTAAAAGAAAATAATGTGAATAATGAGCAATTAGCATTAGCCTTAATATGGAGAGATAACAAGGATCTATTCGATATATTTATGAATAAAACAGATAAACATTTACCCTTATTTAAGTATTTATCAAAATAGATTAGATGCAGGATTAAAAATGCCACTTGACGAAAAAAACAGGATATTATTTATACATATACCTAAAACAGCCGGAACGACTATAGAAACCATATTGGACATAAAGGAAAATCAGAGATTATGGGGATATTGTAAATTAACAAAGTCCTACAAACAGCATTATACATATGATGACATTATCAATTACACAGATATTAATCCTGAAAAATATTTTACATTCACTTTTGTTAGAAATCCGTATGATCGATTGATCTCAGTCTATTTACAAAAAAATAACAAATCTTGTGATAAAGAATTGTTAAAAACCATTGGGGAATATAGTTTTATTGATTTTGTAAGATATAAATTACCTTTGATATTAGAAAAAAATAATTTTGAAGGTAGCAATTTACATTTTAGGCCTCAGTATGATTTTGTAAAGGAATACAAGATGGATTTTATAGGCAGATTTGAGAATTTAGAATCAGACTTTAATTATGTTGCCGAAAAATTGAAGATTAATAAAAGATTTAATAGGTCTGTCAACCCTAACGGAAATAAAAACAGAAGAGAATGGGAATTTTATTATACAGAAGAGACAAAAAGGTATGTTAGAAGATTATATTATAATGATTTTGAAAAGTTTGCATATAAATAGAAAACAGTTTGGATGGAAACCTTTAGATGTATATTTTGCCGGGATCACAAAAAAGAAAGGGCAGGGATAAGGGAAAACTGGAGATCCTGCTGGTCGGGCCAGGCATTATGCCCATACCATGTAAGGGGTGGGGGGCGGTTGAGAATGTTATATGGCAGCAAAAGACTTACCTGGAGATGCTGGGCCATCATGTGACGATTCTGAACAAGAGGGGGTTTTTGCCTGCATTTTTACAAAGACCGTGGATGTATGATGTCGTTCATCTTCACTATGATGAGCTGGCAAGGTTTTGGGTAAGGCAGGCCGGCCTTTTAGACCTTCCCCTTTTTATAACCACTCACTATGGATATGCCGCCTGCCCTGAGAAGTGGAATGGCGATTATTACGACAGGATATTTGAGTGGCTTTTGAAAGCAGACAGGCTGATTCTGCTAAGTGATGAAATCAAAAAGACTTTTATTGAAAGAGGTTATTCAGGAAATGCCTGTGTGATCCCAAACGGCACTGAGACCGAACGGATCGAATTCAAAGAGGAAAGAGGCAATGGCAAGGCCATATGCCTTGGAAAGATAGAGCCGAGAAAGATGCAGGCAAGGCTGGCCGAAAGGATAAAAAACTGCGGCGGTATAAGTTGCGATTTTGTGGGTCCGATGATCGATCAAGGGTTTAATGCGGATGATATTTATGTAAGATACCTGGGGCATTGGAGCCGTGATGAGGTATATAAAAATCTTACCGAATATTCCTGTCTTGTATTGGCAAGCGAAGGCGAGGCCCATCCTTTGGTTGTTATGGAGGCCATGGCCGCAGGCCTCTCTGTTGTTGTTACCCCTGAGGCATCCGCCAATCTGGATAAGGACATGCCGTGGATCTACATTTCCGGCATGGGAGATAATTTTATCGAGAACATAAGACATGCATGTGAGCACAATCATATATACCGGGGGCGGATAAGAATGTATGCAAGGGAGAATTTTGATTGGAAAGTCATCATGCAAAGATATGTAGATACAGTCGGCAATGTCCTGATCAGTGAGAACAGGTTATGAGCAAAAAAGGGCTTCTTCTATCGACAAATGTGGCCTACTGGCCTTCTGTGGGGGGCACGGAGAGGGTTCTTCAGAATATACTTGAGGGGGTAAGCGACCTTTTTGAGAGGGTTGTCGTTTTTTGCCCGAGGGAAAACGGCGAAATCGTCTTCCACAATGGTGTGGAGATATTTCCATATAAAAGAAGGGTTCTCAGGGCCTTTGCCAGAAAAAACAGGCCTGCCGTATATTTTCCGAATGTTGTTCATAGCCCCATAACCTATGAAAATATAAAGAAAATAAGCGGATATTCAAAAAAGACCATAGTAAATATGGTAGGCGGCTATGGCATAGGATACCCACTAAGGCTCAGAAAGAGATATCTGGATAATATTGAAAGATTTGCTGACTGCGCTGTCCATGTTGACAGGCTTAGCATTGAATATTTTATAGATAATGCGATCAATCCGAATATACATTTCGCTTTTATAAACCAGGGCATATCATTTGAGGAGCTGGATAGTTACAGACCGGTGGTCGGTATGAATGATGCCCCTTATTTTGTTTATGCGCACAACCTTTGGGATTGGAAGAGGCCGGAGATTTTTATCAGGGATATAGTCGCCATGCTGCCTGATATCGATTTTAAGATCGTAGCGCATGACAAGACTGGAAATGTCATAAAGGATGTCATTGATATGTCTAAGAATTATCCCAATCTGGAGGTTTTGCTTGGCCTAAAAAGGGATGAGTTCCTGAAAGCCATCGCCAATTCGAGCGGAATCATATCAACCAGCGGGATAGAAGGGGCTCAGCCTAATATAATGCTTGAATCGGGTTATCTGGGGATACCTTATCTTACATCTGCCCCCTATCAGAATTTCGGTCATTATCCCCATGTGGAGATGTTCGAAGACGTGCCTCACCTGGCAGAAAGAGTAAAAAAGATAAGATACTCGATATTAAAGGAAAAGGAGAAGGAACTGGCAAGGGCAAGGGAGTTTTTTTCCAGGGAGGTGTTTTCCTGGGTATATATCATAGAACAATATCGCAGTCTTTTTACTGAAGCTTAAAAAGAACTGGCCCTCTTTGATGCCTGGCTGGAAGACATAGATGATTATTGTTAGATTATTTGGCGGTCTGGGAAATCAGATGTTTCAGTATGCCCTTGGACGAAGGCTATCCTATATCAATGATTGCCCTCTAAAGTTTGATACACAGTGGTATATGATCAACCAGGAAAAGACGGATAGAAGGTATCTGCTGAGCAGTTTCAATATCGCAGGGGAAATAGCTGCAAAGGAGGAGATTGATGCCTTCCTTGAAAAATGGAATAGATTTTACTGTATATTCAATAAGTTATTCAAAAACCGTGGGCGCTGCTCTGATGTTCATATAGTGAAAGAAAGACATTATCGGTTCGATTTAGAAATCCTTAACATAAAAGGCAATGTCTACCTTGATGGTTACTGGCAGAGTGAAAGATATTTTGATGAAATCAGGGATCTGATCCTTCAGGATTTTATGGCTAAGGAGGCATTGACAGGAAAGAACAGTCACCTTGCTGAAAACATTCTGAATTCCGATTCTATAAGCATGCATATCAGGAGAGGCGATTATATATCCGATGAGAGGAGCAATAAATATCATGGCGTCTGTGATCTGGGTTATTATGAAAGGGCATCGTCAAAGATCGCCCAACATGTCGCGAATCCTGTATTTTATGTTTTTTCAGATGAGGTGCCCTGGGCAAGAGACAATCTTTCCATTGACTTCCCATTGGTGTTTGTAGATCACAACCTGCCAGGAAAAGAAAGTGAAGATATCAGGTTGATGGCAATGTGCAGGCATAATATCATTGCAAACAGTAGTTTTAGCTGGTGGGGGGCATGGTTAAACAGGAATCCCGAAAAAATGGTTATAGCTCCTCAAAGATGGTTTACTGACAATAAAATCGATACAAGGGACCTGATACCAAATTCCTGGATCAGGCTATAAAGGTCAAAGATATGCCTAAACCAAAGATTACGGTGCTGATGCCGGTATATAATTGCTATAAATATATCGGATGTGCGGTTGAGAGTATACTGGGTCAGACATACAGGGATTTTGAGTTTTTGATAATAGACGACGGCTCTAATGACTGTACACTGGATATTGTTAAGCGCCTTCAAAATAGGGACCCCCGTATAAGATTGATCCGTAACGAAAGGGAGAAAGGTGTTGCCGGAGCGCTGAATACCGGCATAGATAAAGCGCAGGGGGAGTTTATAGCCAGAATGGATGGCGATGATATCAGCCTTCCGGATAGGTTTAAGTTACAGTCAGATTTTCTGGACAGGAATAGTGATGTGGGCGTATGCGGGTCATGGGTAATACAGATAGGTTGTCAGCCAAACAGGATAATAAGGTATCCGGGGGGCAATGAGGAAATAGTGGCGAGACTTTTGTTTGAATCGGTAATAGCCCATCCTGCTGTTATGATGCGAAGAGATCTGTTTGATTCAGGAATTAGGTATAACACAGAGGCAAGACATGCTGAGGATTATGATTTATGGGTCAGGTGCAGGACATCGACAAGATTTCACAATATACAAAAGGCGCTTCTTTTATACAGGAGACATCAGGAAAATATCAGCAATAGATGCATTCATCCTCAGATCGAGTATTCGAACAGGATAAGATATGATCAATTGAAAAATCTGGGGTTTTCCCCTTCAAGAGAGGAGATGATTATTCACGACTCCATATCAAACGGGGCTTATGAAAAGGGCGAGGATTATATAAAAAGCGCGCAAAACTGGCTGATAAAGCTTTACAGGGTTAACAATGAGACGTCTGTATATGACAGAAAAACATTTACTGATTTCCTCATCAAAAAATGGTTTGAGATAGCCTTTTATAACAATGAAGGAGTAATTAGAGCTTTAAAGACCTTTCTGGGATCGTCTTTGTTCAAATCTGTTAGCCGGTCTAAGTTTAAGGGGTTTATGCTTGTCATGGAAAGGACATTCGAGGATGTCTCAGACAGATTATATACCTTGATCCATTGCCATCAATCGAAAAGGACTATATATGCCAAAAAGATTTTCTTTGATAATCCCAACATGTAACAGGCCTAAGGGGATTTCGAGGACCATTGAATTTATCATGGCGAATACCATGAAGCCTTTTGAGACAATAGTGGTTGATCAGAGCGATGACGATGAAACCGAAGCCATTGTCAAAGGGTTACAGGGCGCAGACATGTGCATAAGATACATAAGGGACAGGAAAAAGGGCCTCTCAAGGGCGAAAAATATCGGGATCGGCAGCGCAACTGGCGATATCCTGATTTTTTTGGATGATGACGGCTATACCGGAAAGGACTGGCTGGAAGAGATGGCCAGGGCCTTTGAAGACAAAAGGTTTGATGCAGGGATTGTATTCGGAAGGGTTTTGCCTGTATATGAGGAGAAAAACACATCCTGGGAGATGCCTGAAAGGTGGAGATACCTTTTGCCTGCATACGATCAAGGGGACAGGCTGGAGAGGATGGCGGAGGATTCCCTGCCAGGCGGAGGAAACACCGCTATACCGAGGGAAGTCTTTGACAGGGTAGGGGGGTATAGAGAGGAACTGGGAGTGAATTTTTCAAAAGATGCACAGTTATACGGGGAGGATAGCGAATTCGCCTTAAGGGTCAAAAAGGCGGGATATGACCTTGTTTACAATCCTGGGGCTATTCTCTATCACCCTGTTCAGATGTCAAGACAGAATCAGGGATTCTTGAACAGGAGGCTGTATGCCGAAGGCATCAGCCAGATATATATACATCTTGCGGCAAACCGGTTTTCGTTTATTTCGAGGGCAAGATCCCTTGTGACATCCCTGCGGGTGTCATGCATGTTTCTTATAAAGGCATTGTCAATGTCAAGGACTGAATATTCAGGGGAGACCAGCTTTGTAAAGGGTGTCTGGGCAGGCTGCATAAATTACGCCCTTTTAAATAAGGAGATGTAAGACCAACATGAGACCCCAGCCAGGCCATCCTATTCGATGGGGTCATAGGCATTTAAATAATGAGGATGTGAGATTAGCATGGACCATTTGAATCCCTTATATAACCTTGTGGATTTATCCAGATTTCTCCTTTTCCATGGGATGCTTGACCGTATTTCACTAAAAAGAGTCCCTGCAGCTATAAGAGAAAATAGCGTTCTCATCGTCCGTTTGGATGCCATAGGCGATTTTATCCTTTGGCTGGGGGCGGCAAAAGAACTTCGAAGGCTATATCCCGAAGGCCGGCATAAAATAACCCTGCTTGCAAATACGGCATGGTCTTCTCTTGCAGGGGGCCTGCCATACTGGGATGAGGTTTGGGCCTTTGATAGGAGTAAATTTTTGTGCAATCCCGTCTATCGTATGCGGATGTTGAAGAGGATACAATCTGCCGGTTTTGAGACGGTTATCCATCCCGCCTTTTCCCGCGATTTTTTTGCGGCGGATTCGGCCGTGCATGCATCCAGCGCCAGAGAAAAGATCGGTTTCACAGGAGATATATCCAATATCAAACCATATCAAAAACGGATCAGTGACGGATGGTATACCCGGCTTATCCATGCATCGCCCTATCCACTGATGGAGTTGAGGCGCAATGCGGAATTTGTAAGAGGCATTACCTCTAATGGATTCAGGGCAGGGCTGCCTGTTATTGATATTGAAAATTCAAAACCTGCTCTGGATCTTTCGCAGGAATTCTACATACTTTTTCCTGGAGCAAGCTGGAGGAAAAGGATGTGGCGGGCTGAAAATTTCGCCATGCTGTCTGAAAGGATATACCGGAAGACAGGCTGGACAGGGGTGATATGCGGAAGCACAAGGGAGGCGGATGCAGGCATATCCATAAGGGAAATGTCTCACGCGCCGTTGATAGACCTTACAGGGAAAACAAATCTCATTGATCTTGCCTGTATAATAAGAAAGGGGCGATGCCTTGTTGGAAATGAGACCGGCGCTGTGCATCTTGCCGCTGCCCTTAACACGCCATCGGTTTGCATCACAGGGGGCGGGCATTTTGGACGGTTCATACCTTATGATCTGGAGATTGAAACGGATAGGGCATTGCCGAGGCCGGTTTTTAAAAGGATGGACTGCTATGGGTGCAATTGGATATGCAGGTATGGCAGTCCCAAAACGGGCCCGTTTCCATGTATAGACGGTATATCTTTGGATAACGTCTGGGATTCTGTGCTGGAGGTCTTGGAAAAATGATGTTTTCCTTTGTCATACCTACCCGCAATCAGGCAGGGTTTCTGAGCCGCTGCATCGACAGTTGCCTTGCGCAGGGGATCGTTGATAGCGAGATCATAGTCGTGGATGGGGCTTCAACGGACGGGACAATTCGTGTCCTTGATTCCTACGGCCCCAGGATACGATGGATCTCCGAACCGGATAAAGGCCAGTCGGATGCCCTCAACAAGGGGATAAAGATGGCCCAGGGTGAATTCATAGCATGGATCAATTCGGATGACTATTATCCGTGTCCTGATGTCCTGAAGCGGGTGGAATCGGCGATCGAAAAAAATCCCAAACTGGATATAATTTATGGAGACGGCATGATGGTGGATGGTGAGGGGAAACCCTTCCGCCGTTTTTACAGTTATCCGGTTTATTCGGCAAAGGACATCCTGATAAGGCCTGTTTTTGTGCTGCAGCCGGCCCTTTTTTTTCGAAGAAGGATTTTTTTCGATGCAGGGGGTCTGCGCACAGACCTTCACCTTTCAATGGATCAGGACCTTTGGCTCCGGATGTTTCCGCTTGCCCGTTCAACCCTGTATATCCCGGAGATATTTGCCCACGCCGTTTACCATAGCTCTGCCAAGTCCGTCAAAGACCTGTATGCCCAGGTGAATGAGCTGTGGGCAGTCAAAGACGCCCACAGGAAGGAGATAAGGCTGAATCTGTACGAGCGCATCCGTTATCGCATGGGCATGTCAAAGATGTACGCCTATGTGGCGGCTGTAAAGCTGGGACTTTGGAAGCACTGTTGAAGGCGGTCTACAAAAGAGTATTTTTGTCTCGAAAATAGCATCCTATTTTGAGAGTATCTTCTCTTCTATGCCTTTAAAGACCTGTTCCGGAAAAATCCTTTCCATGCATGGCCGATCGGGCTGGCGACAGTTGTAAGGAGAACATGGATTATATCTGCAGCCTGGATCGAAGAATACAAGGTCTTTTGGTCCGAAATGTCCAAAGACTTCAGGTATGCCAGGGCCAAAAAGCTGTACAACGGGTGTGCCTGTAGATGCGGCAATGTGAGTCAGACCGCTGTCATTTCCAACAAAAAGACCTGCCATTGCGATAAGAGCCGTGGTCACTGTGAGCGTGAGCCCCCCGCACAGGTTTAACAGACGGTCATTGTGTCTGCATTCATATTCCACCTTGCCGGCATTTGCAATATCCCCCTTTGATCCCACAAGACAGACAAACGCTCCTCTTTTTTCTATAAGCAGGTCGGCCAGCTCTGCAAAACGGCCAGGAGGCCATGTCTTGGTCTGATGCATAGCCCCGGGAGCAAATACTGCCAATAAACGCCCGTCATATCCACCCTCCTCAAGGGCCTTTTTAGCCAGACTGATGTCATCCATGGAATAAAAGGACTCCATAGGATATGCCCTTACCTCCATCCCTAAAGGGGAGAGCGCTTCTGCCATGATTTCCCTTATTGAGCGGTTTTTAAGATCCCTTTTAACAGGGTGGGTCAGAAAAAATCCGCCGCCCATACTCGTGTGGCCAATACGCCATTTAGCACGGCTGCGAAAGGATGCCCAGCAGTTGGCAAGCCCCCCCAGAAAATCTATGCAAAGGTCATATTTTCGGGCGGTGATATCCTGAAAGACCTTTTTAGCTTCGGCAAATCTTCCCCGTTTCATCTCACGTACCCTGTATATCGGGTTGTCTAGAAAAAAGATATTTTCAAAGCAAGGGAAAGTCTTGA
Source organism: bacterium (assembly GCA_016934595.1). GTDB lineage: Bacteria > SZUA-182 > SZUA-182 > DTGQ01 > JAFGSM01 > JAFGSM01. The sequence continues at coordinate 45,590 of JAFGSM010000265.1, forward strand.
TTATATCATGGGCCCTTGGACCTGCCAGGGCATCCATCCTTGCATCAGGAAAACGCTCCTTTAAGGCGCGGATGCAGCCTGTGCTCAAAACTGCGTCACCCATACCGCATGTGCACATAACAAGGATGGAATTTATATTAGATGTATCCAACGGCTTTGACATAAGCCTATGGGGCGCAAATGCCAACCCCCCAAGCCCGTCGATAAGGAATAAAATATACCTGAACCGGTTTTCTATGAATTCATATTTATGCGGAAGCATCTATAAATACCCTCCCCTGGATTATGTATCATGTTTCCATATAAAAATTCAAACCAAATTTGAGAAAAATATCACGAATTGACGATATAAATAATAGGATATCCATAAATTAACTGTAATTTTAAATTCGTAAGTCACATAATTTTATTAATTAATCCGAATGAATCCCAAAGCAAATTTATTGATAATAGACGATGAGAAGCCCATAAGGGAACTTTTACGCGATGTTATGGCAAATGACAGGTTTGTCAGGATAGAGACAGCAGAAAACGGCAGGGATGCCCTGGATAAACTGAAAGGATTTCCTGCCGACATCATAGTAAGCGATATTATGATGCCTGAGATGAATGGACTCGAGTTAATGAAGAATTTAAGGGCTGCCAATTCGGATGCCTATGTGCTTTTTATCACTGGATACGGGAATATTACCAATGCAGTTGAAGCTATGAAGTTAGGGGCTTACGATTATATCACCAAACCTTTTGACCCGTCGGATTTGCGCACCAAGATTCAAAGGATAATCAAGCGGGAGATGTTTTTTGAAGATAATAAAACTGACGGAAATATCTGCCATTCTTTTGAAAATCTTATAGGGCAGAATAAAGTTATGGTAGATATCTATAAAACAATCAATCATATAGCCCCTTCAAACGCCACTGTTTTGATAACCGGGGAAAGCGGCACGGGAAAGGAACTCATCGCCGAGGCAATACATCATAGAAGCCTGAGAAAGGGAAAGCCGTTTATTAAATTCAACTGTGCTTCATTGACAGAAGGGCTGATAAACAGCGAGCTTTTCGGTCATGAAAAGGGGGCGTTCACAGGAGCGATAAAACAGAAAAAGGGTATCTTTGAACTGGCAGACAAAGGGACAGTATTTCTGGATGAGATAGGAGATGTACCCCCCTCTGTTCAGATATCCCTATTGCGTTTTCTCGAGGACAGGACGTTTAAGCGCATCGGGGGAAATCAGATACTCAAGCTTGATTGCAGGGTTATCTGCGCCACAAACAAGGTTATCCCCGATCTCGTAAAAAATGGAAGTTTCAGGGAAGACCTTTATTACCGGATCAAGGTAATCACAATAAATGCACCGCCTCTTCGTGAGAGGAGATCGGATATCCCCCTTTTGGCAAACTATTTTCTTAAGAAGTATTCAGATGAGAACAAAAGGCGCATATCACGCATCTCCCCATCCGGCATGGATATGCTTATTGCCTATAGCTGGCCCGGCAATGTAAGGGAACTGGCAAATGTCATCGGACACGGCGTGTTGATTTGCAACAAGGAAGAAATAACACCCGCCTGCCTGCCCAGTGAGATAAATCCGGGATGCAATGGAGGGGGATTTTCTTTGACCCTAAGATCAAGATCCATCCCCCTTGCCGAGTCCATTCTTGTAAAAAAGGTTCTGGAAGAGAATAACTGGAATTACAAAAAGGCGGCAAAAGACCTGGATATAGCCCGTAACACCTTGTACAGCAAAACAAAAAGATACGGTATTAAAAAGCCTCAATAGATCATTTTTCCTCTCAAGATAGTCTCTATTTTCACTGAAAATCCCCCTTTCCGAATTGAAGATTAATGAATGTTTAATTTTTTTATTCCCGCAAACTGGCATGATATTTTACTCAGAATTCACATTTATCAAAATATATCATAATACCTGTCCTCCCTATGTGTATGCTGGAGAAAATGTCATACAGGGTTTATCGCCTCATGCAACAGTGTTTTCTCCATGCGCATAATGGCGTAACATTCTGAAATGCTGCGCAAAACAGCCTCGCCCATTTTTAGCTTTAGGGTATTTGAATAATGATTTGGAAGATTTGAATAACGATGAAAATATCTTTATAATACAGCGCATTAAAAATTTGATGGATGCAGGCCAGGAAGATTTATCATGCAATAACCGGGAACGGATCAAGGAAATGTACATTATTATTATAGGATGTGGAAGATTGGGATCGGAGCTCGCATTTATGCTTTCCGAAGAGGGGCATGATGTTGTTGTGATCGACAAGAATAGCCAGTCTTTCGCCAGGCTTGGATCAGCATTTAACGGGATTACGATCACTGGCAACGGATTTAACTGTGAAATCCTTGAAGATGCGGGTATAAAAAAGGCAGATTCCCTGCTTGCTGTAACGGATGAAGACAACACCAATATCATCGCCGTCCAAATCGCCAAGCAGGTATACAATATACAGAATGTAATGGCCCGTGTGTACGACCCCAAAAGGGCGAATACATATAACAAATTGGGCCTGGATATCATAAGCAGCACCACTGTTTTTGCCCGTGTCCTTCGTGATCAGCTCATCAAAAACAACATAGAAAAGGCGATATCGCCATATCAGGGCAGGATTGCATTATACACCTTTGAGGTAGAAGAGACACTGGCAGGGAAGATGGTGAAAGACATCAATAAACCCGGTATCTTTATTTTATCCATGATCGAAACCAAAGGCCAGATGATATTGCCGCATCCGGATTATCCCTTGACTGAAGGGGACAAAATCACTGGAATCGGCACAGTGGAAGGCCGTGAAGAGATCCAAAAGATGTTCAGCGGATGAAAGGGTATGCGCTGGAACTATTCGCTAAGGCAAAGGCCGGAATCCGGAACAATTTGAAAAAACGGGATTCCGTGTCAAAAAGGAATGATACAATAAGGTAAAATCGGATCTTTACGGGATCATTGCGTCTTTGTAAAAGACATGCCTCGGGGGCAGGTATGGTATGAATATTATCCTTGTTGGCGGAGGACAGGTAGGATTTTTTTTGGCTAAATCCCTGATAAAAAACCGTCACCATTGTGTATTAATAGAGAAGGACGCGTCCATATGCCAGGAGATAGCTAAAGCGCTTGGCATAACGGTTATCAACGGGGATGCATGCGAAGGGAAAACCCTTGAGGATGCCGGCATCACAAGGGCGGATGTCCTTGTGGCAGTGACAGGCTCGGATGCGGATAATCTCGTTGCCTGTCAGCTTGCCAAGCAATTCTTCAGGATCAAACGCACCCTTGCGAGGGTGAACGACCCCCAAAATGAAAGGCCATTTTCTCATCTGGGGGTCGATGTACCAATCAACAGCACATCCATCTTGACAAAGATCATTGAAGAAGAGGCCACCCTGAGCGATCTTGTGACTCTTTTCAGTTTTAAGCGGGGCAAACTATCGGTTATAAGGATATCCTTAACTGACGAGTCCCCTGTGGCGAATAAAAAGATACAGGATATAAGGCTGCCTGCCAATTCCGTCATCGTGTCGATTTTAAGAGGAAACGATATCATTATCCCCAAGGGGTCGACGGTGCTGAAACCCCAGGACGATTTGGTTGCGCTTACGATGATCGAGAATGAAGGGGAGCTATTTGATCTTCTCGTGGGCAGGATAGATAATATCATTTAAAGATATCTCTATTTTGCACTTTTTTAAAACAAGCTATATTTTTCAATAAGATATGCGATCAAAACAACATAATTTGTCAATATTTTCATAATGTTACACAAAAAGTGCAAAAGTAGAGAGATATATAAACGCTCATAAACACGTTGTTCAGCCCCGAGGATAAAAAGTATTTTCATGGTAAACGCCCATGCCGCTTTTTAGCGGCGCCACGAATCATGAAAATAGAATCTATTTTCGTACCAAAAAGCAGGAAGGCCAAGATATCATGCGAATACAGATGGTTAAAATAAACATCCTTAATTCCCTACGCGGGATGATAGTCGAATGCCTGTATTCTATCATTCTTATATTATTAACCCTTTTTATCGCCTTTTTTTTCCATATAGCGCTGTCCATAAATGTTTAAGCCCATCCGTGCAGATTATAGTACCATAGGTTTTTATTCAGGCAAGATTGTCATAGGCATCGGCCTTCTGATGCTAATCCCTGCTTTTACCTCATGCCTTTTTGGAGAATGGCTGGCAGTTTTGGACTTTATGACAGGTTTTTCCCTGTGCTTCATCATAGGTTTAGGTCTGCAGATATTCACATCCCCACAAAAAGAGATCAACTGGATGCTCGGAATGGTTATCGCCTCTGTTTCCTGGTTTGTTTCAACCTGTATCGGAGCGGTGCCTTCATGGTTAAGTGGTCAATACGGATCTTATCTGGACGCCTGTTTCGATGTAATGAGCGGGTACACAACCACAGGCCTGATCCTGATCCAAAACCTCAATCATACCTCTAACGGGCTCAATATGTGGCGTCACCTTCTCTCCTATGTGGGCGGGCAGGGGATCATAGTGGTGGCTCTGACATTCAGCATGAAGGGTTTTGCAAATACTTACAGCCTGTATGTCGGAGAGGGAAAGGATGAGCGGCTGCTTCCAAACGTGATCCATACCGCAAGGATAATATGGATTATAAGTCTCGCTTATATGGGCATAGGCACTTTTTTTCTGACCTTCGCCATTCGTTTGGCAGGAATGAGCTGGACGCGGAGCTTTCTGCACAGCCTCTGGTTATTCATGGGGGCATGGAGCACGGGCGGATTTACCCCCATGTCACAGAACCTGATGTATTATCATTCATCAGTAATAGAGATCATCACCCTGGTCATATTTGTAGCCGGATCATTGAATTTTGCCCTTCATTTCACAGTATGGCATATAAACCCAAAAGAGATACTCGATAACCTCGAGATCGTTTCTTTTACATGCACTGTGCTTATCACCTCCGCTTTTGTCCTCCTTGGTTTGGAGCGTTCAGGCATCTATCCCACGGTTTTATCCTCATGGAGGAGGGGATTTTATCAACTCGTTTCAGCGCATACAACGACCGGAAATATGACTATTTACGGCACTACATGGATTGGCAACTGGGGGTTTATCTCATATTCAGGCATAATCATAGCAATGGCCATAGGAGGAAGCGCCTGTTCCACAGCCGGCGGGTTTAAGAATCTAAGGATAGGTGTGATTTTTGCAGCGCTTGTTGAAGATATAAGGCGGCTCATCTCACCCGAATCCTCTGTGTTTGTCCAAAGGTTTCATCATATTAAAGATCAAGTTCTGACTGATAAATATATCAGGATGATCATGCTGATAGTGCTATCATACATCGGTCTATACGCCGCCTCTACCTTTATTGCTGTAGCCGAAGGTTATCCCTTTCTGGAAGCCGTGTTTGAAGGTATTTCCGCAGCAAGCAACACAGGCTTGACTTGCGGGCTTACTTCGCCCTCCATGCCTTCGCTGATAAAGATCGTATATATATTCGCCATGTGGGCGGGCCGCCTGGAATTTATGGCCCTTTTTGCCTTGTTCGGATTCATAGGCTGCATAATCTGGGGAAGGAAATGAAAAAAAGACTCAGGTTAAGACCTATGGCGATATGCCTCTTTATCCCTGTTATATGGATGTGTTGTTGCCCTGTATCCACAGTCGCAAAAGAGATCAAGTTAAAACAACTTGTTGAACGGATGAAGATATTCGATGGAAATCAGATAGAAATAAAAGGCGAGGTTGCCGGAGACATTATGAAGCGCAAAGGCGGCATATGGTTAAGTATAGATGACGGGAGCGAAACCATGGGGGTTTGGTGTCCAAAGGATATCCTGCCCAAAATATCTTTTATTGGAGGATATAAATCAAGGGGCGACATCCTGAGGATAAGGGGGATTTTTAACATGGCATGTCCCCTGCACGGAGGGGAGACGGATATCCATGCGATTGAAATATTCAGGGTTCAGGAAGGATATCCCCTGCATCACCCTGCGTCACCGGAAAGGATAAAATGGGCCCTCATATTATTAGCGCTCACGGTTTTCACAGCAGCCGCCTACTGGTGGAAGAAAAGCCTTATACCTAAATAAGTATTTAGAATGTTAGTCGTTGGATTTGACCTTTACAGAACAACAATGATTTATAATGATATTATAATATGAGGAGTGTAACCAAAATAGTGCAATTTCTCATTAATCATTAGGGATGAAGCTGGAATCAAGTATGTCTGGAAAAACTGGAGGATACAATAATGCTCTATTTTGGTTACACTCAATACGGGTATTTCATGCAGGAGGAATCTCGTCGCTCACCCCGAACCGCTTGCAAAGTCCCTGATACTGCTGCCATAACTCCAAAGGCAGGCGCTTGCCGAATTTAATAAAGAACTCCTTGTGCCCTTTCATCTCCTCGATCCATGCCTCACGGTCTATGCTTAAAAGGGCGTTTATATCCTTTTGCGGGATATTGAGACCCGTCAAATCAAGACTCTCAGGCGTAGGCACAAACCCTATCGGAGTCTCCATGGCCTGGGCTTCGCCACTGCACCTTGCAAGTATCCATTCGATTACCCTCAAATTCTCTCCATATCCGGGCCAGAGGAATTTTCCATCCTTGTCTGTCTTAAACCAGTTGACATGATATATCCTGGGCTGTTTCTTCATGCGCAGCCCCATAAACAGCCAGTGTCTGAAGTAATCGGCCATATTGTAGCCGCAGAAAGGAAGCATAGCCATCGGATCTCGGCGCACCTCCCCAATCTTGCCGAACTGGGCCGCCGTGCGCTCGGAGGCCATGGTTGCCCCTGTATATACGCCATGTTCCCAGCCAAATGATTCATAGACAAGGGGGGCGACCCTTGCCCTGCGCCCTCCGAAGATGATGGCGGAAATAGGCACTCCGTGATGCTGCTCCAAGCGGAATGATGCCGTAGGACATTGATATATAGGAGCGGTGAACCTGCTGTTAGGATGCGCCCCATGGACCGGCTTTCCATCATCATCCTTCATGCCAGGTTGCCAGGGATTGCCTTTCCAGTCTATGCCTTCCTCAGGAGGGTCTCCGTCTCCATCCTCCCACCATACAGTCCCGTCGGGTTTTAAAAGGACGTTTGTGTAAATCGTATTCTTCTTGATAGTCTCCATCGCGTTAGGATTTGTGCGGTAATTGGTGCCGGGGGCAACGCCAAAAAATCCCGACTCCGGATTGATCGCCCACAAACTTCCGTCCGTATCGATCCTCATCCATGCGATATCATCCCCCACGGTCCAGATTTTATATCCCTTATGTTTTAGCGCCTCGGGCGGAACAAGCATGGCGAGATTCGTCTTTCCGCACGCGCTCGGAAATGCGCCTGCCACATACATGATCCTGCCATTTGGTTCCTCCACTCCAAGGATGAGCATATGTTCGGCCATCCACCCTTCCTGATGGGCCATATAGCTTGCAATGCGCAAAGCAAGGCATTTCTTGCCAAGCAGGACATTCCCTCCATATCCGCTCCCGACACTCCAGATCGCATTGTCTTCAGGGAAGTGAAGGATTAACCGCCGTTTGATATCCCGGTCAGCCTTGCCGTGAAGGCATTTGGTAAATTCGCCTGCAGGCCCCAATTGATCGAGCACATTCTTGCCCATACGCGTCATGATGCGCATATTCAAAACCACATATATGCTGTCGGTCAGCTCCACGCCGATCTTGCTGAAGGGTGAACCGATTGGCCCCATGGAAAAAGGCACAACATACATTGTGCGGCCCTTCATTGAACCTGAAAAGATCGCCCCTGCCTTGCGATACCCCTCTTCAGGCGTCATCCAGTTGTTCGTAGGCCCTGCATCCTCTTTAAGATGGGTGCATATAAAAGTAAGGTCCTCCGTCCTTGCCACATCATTGACGGCCGTGCGGTGATACACACACCCTGGAAGTTTCTCCTTATTCAATTCAATCAATTCCCCTGTGGAAAATGCCTCCCTGCTGAGCCTTTCTTTCTCTTCTTCCGAACCATCGCAAATAACGATTCTGTCGGGCTTGCACAGATCCGAGCACTCCTGTATCCATTCACGAAGCGCCGTGTTTTCCAGGTTTTCAACCTTCATGACTTTTCTCCCCTTAATGTCTAAAAGTGTCTAAAATTATTATTTAGTTTTATTATAAAAAAAAACGTCAAAAACAGCAAGTTGCAAATTGCGCCATCGACTATTAGAATGACTAAATAACATGATCTCCGGCTTTGCAGGAATGACTGAAAAAGGTATTTTTGCGCCCTGATATGCTTCAATATCTCAGAGATCATAGGTTTTATGAGTGACCTTTTAAGGGAGGATATTTATGAAAAGCTATAGAAAGGAACTGTTATTCAACATACCTCAACGGCGCGCGTTCTTGAATATTACGCATGATGTCGAGGCCTGCCTTCGAGAGAGCGGCATTAATGAAGGTTTTGTGCTGGTGAACGCCATGCACATCACCGCCTCTGTCTTTATAAATGACGACGAAAGCGGGCTCCATAAGGATTATGAAGAGTGGCTGGAAAACCTTGCCCCCCATGATCCCGTAAGCCAATATCGCCATAACCTTACAGGGGAAGATAATGCAGACGCGCACCTTAAAAGGCAGGTCATGGGAAGAGAGGTGGTTGTGGCTGTGACAGATGGCAGGCTGGATTTTGGGCCATGGGAGCAGATTTTTTACGGAGAATTTGACGGGCGCAGACCCAAGAGGATACTGATAAAGATCATCGGGGAATAGATGGCAAATACTCATGGCCCCTTGGGCTATAATAAATCATTGAGAATGGAATTTTACGCCCACAGTATAAAAGGAAGGCCGGTTAATGAATGGCA
>JAFGSM010000266.1 GCA_016934595.1 bacterium
ATATCTTATATGGATCCCGCTCCATTCTTACCACCTTTTCTCTATAGCAATATACTCGTTAGTAATATACTTATCATTCGATTTGTAAGGGTATTTAGAGATAAATCTTAACCTTAACTTAATGATATTATAATAATACATCATAATATATCCTGACTTTTGAGGGGTTTTCACGGGGGATCAAATCCCGTTACAATCACTGTGCCGTCAGGTTCGATTATGAGCTCCGTGCGCTCTTTTTTGTTGATCCATGACATGTCCGCATTTCTATATCTATCCGTAAGCAGGATGACCCTTTGATTGGATGAGCCTGTGATGCCTGAATCCGTCCTGAGCCTTTCCATATACGGCCCGTCTATCAGTATATCTGCAAGGCCCAGGAGTTGCCTGCCTTTTTCCATAGAAAGTATTTCCTCTCTTGTCCTTCCGCTGAAAAGGAGCACGGAATATCCTGACGCCCGAAGGGGTACGAGCAGCCGGATGATCGGCTCTATCTGCAGGGCCGGCTCGCCCCCGCTTATCGTGACGCCCTCTATGCCGCGTACTTGGGTTATCCTATTATAAAGGTCTTCAGTGGTTATAAGCCATCTTGGTTCCTGGGAGTGGGTTTCAGGGTTGAAGCAGCCTGGGCATTTGAGTGTGCATCCCTGCACCTGCACAAGAAACCTCTCGCCAGGGCCGTTGACACTGGTCTTTTCTATGATTCCGTGGAGGTTTATATGGGAGTTATCGGTTAACCGCCTGTTTTTTAAATCTTTCATCTGCAAATCCTGGATTCCGGCTTTCGCCGGAATGACGAAAAAGGTTATTTTCATCCGCCTTTGTGAATCGAAGATTCATGGGTGTTTCATCATCCGTTTTTTATCTCCTGATCATGGTAATTTAGGAGATTCTTTCGCATTTTCGTCTTCAATCACCAGCTTTCTGGTGCTGCCATGCGGCCTTCTTGCCGTTCCACCCCCACCATCGGCAGGCTGGGATACCTTCCTTTCATCGCATTCAGGCCCAGACGCCGGCCTTGCGTTGACCTCCTCTGCCCATTTTATGATCCTCTGTGTCTGGCCCTTCTGTGAATCAAAGAGGGGCCTCATCTCGGAAAGTGCAGCAATTATATCGTCTTCGGTGAACTCCCTTTTTGCATTGATCCCCCTGTACATGCCGTCAAGGACAGCCTGTTCTATCTCAGCCCCCACAAAATGTTCGCTCTTTTCCGCAAGCATATCAAGGCCAAATCCACGGGCAAACTCCCTCCGCTTCTGGATATGCACCCTGAATATCTCCTTTCTTTCGCTGTTTGTGGGCACATCGATGAAAAATATCTCGTCGAACCTCCCCTTCCTCAAGAATTCTACAGGGAGGTTCTCCACATTGTTTGCCGTTGCCACGACATACACAGGCTTTTTCTTTTCCTGCATCCATGAGAGAAAATGGCCGAAGACCCTTGATGCGGTTCCGCCGTCTCCGCTCCCCCCTGTGCCGGCAAAACCTTTTTCAACCTCGTCTATCCAGAGGATGCAGGGGGATACGGTCTCAGCCAGTTTAATGGCGCATCTGATGTTCTCTTCGGACTGCCCGACCAGGCTTCCGAATATGGCGCCCATGTCCATTCGCAGGAGGGGCATCTTCCATATCCTTGCAATCACCTTTGCAGTGAGGCTTTTGCCTGTCCCAGGGATTCCGATTAGCGCCAGGCCCTTTGGATAGGGAAGCCCGTATTCCCTTGCCTCCCTGGAAAACCCTATCTCCCTTGACTTTAGCCATGCCTTGAGATTCTCAAGCCCGCCTATGGATTGTTCCGTCTCTAAGGTGGGGAAAAACTCAAGGGCCCCGCTTTCCCTGATGATCTGTTTTTTCTCGGAGAGGAGCAGGTCTATCGACCTTTCGTTGAACTCCCCGTTGGTCATGAGTATGAGCGCAAGAACGCGCTGGAACTGACAGCAGGTCAATCCCAGGGCGGATTCCAGAAATTTTTGCTTGGGGCCCTCCCCCATCCTGACGTTTCTTGTCATGGCCGATGTAAATTCATCGAATTCCCGCTCAAGCTCATCCACATCAGGCAGGGGCACATCCATGACATAGACCTCGTCTTTCAGCTCCTCAGGTATGCCCATCACAGGGGAGATGATTATGACCGTCTTTGCTATCCGCTGCCTTTTGAGTGAAAAGGCCAGGTTCCTGAGCTTTCGGGCATGTATGTTTCCTGCGTTGTCATTCTTCATCTGCAGGTGAAAGTCCTTGAGCACGAAGGTGGCGGTTTTTTGATGCTTTTCTATAAGCTCGAGTATCTCCAGGGGGTCTCTTGGCTTGCCGAATTCAGCAGGGGGCTGCGATTGTTTTATTATCTGCGTTGAATCCGCAGCATCCCATGCGATCAGCGCCCTCTCGTCCGGTGTTATCTTCTGAAGGATCTTTATAATGCGCTCCTCCTCCCTCGTGATGAGGTTGATGACAGAAAACCTTGAATCTATAAGGACCTTAAGCTGTTTATCTAATTTCATGCCTTTTCCCTCCGTTTCCATAGCCTTTTACCTCCCTTTCTTTTGCTTTTGTATCCCTTGCCGTTGCTTTTACATCCCCTTTTGTAATAGTTCACTACGGATTTTCACTGAATTGCACAGGACAATCATCTTCCGTGATATTCCGTGTACTTCCGTGGTAAACCCTCATGCCGCTTTTTAGCGGCACCACGAATCATGAAAATAGAATCTATTTTCGTACCAAAATCCTGTATTAATGTAATTTATTCGGCTCACGGTGAACGGTTACCCCCTTTTTATATTCCTGATATAACTGCAAAAAGGATACCCAGGTGAAGATTATATTATTATTTGAAATAAAATCAAATAATCTCTATTAAATCAAAGAGTTTGTCTGTTGGGATACTAATTATGCGTTTTTCGGCATCAAAATAAATGCCATCCTTGTCCACCGGATTTACATTATGACAAATATCTGTCTTCGGCACGTACAAATCAAGGGGCCTGTCATGCAGGATTTTGGGGCAAGGGTTGGTTTTGTCGAGATAACTAATTGATATTTTTGATTTATTTTGCGATGGTACATAATATGCTTTTTAAAGAGATAAACCGGTTCTATTTATTAAAGAGGCACCTCTTTATTCTTTATCAACTATACAACATGTTTTTTTGAAAAATGTAATTTCTCAATTTAAGGAGGTATAACACCATGAACACAAAGCAGAACACAAAAGGAATACCTGGCGGCATCAGTCTTATCGGCGGCTTAAACATTATCGCAGGCATTATCATGATGATAATGGCTATTAACTCCGATCAAGCCCCTTTGTTATTTATCGGCGGCATAGCAAGTATAATAATCGCCTTCGGGCTTCTATTATTGAAGCCCTGGGGAAGGTATTGCGCCATTGTCTGCTATGCCGGCAATATAATTATGTGTATATCCGAAGAGAATTTTTTAGGGCTGATTATACCGATAGGAATCATTTCTTACCTTTTCAGCGACAAGGTAAAAGCTGCATTTGCCAAAAAGACCAGGGAGGCTGTGCTAACAAATACAGGATTAGTTCAACCTGAGGATAAAACGATTGAGGCTTGATTTTTTTCAGGACAGCAATTCTCATTATGGCATTTTTAACATAGAATATTGTAGCTTAATAATGTTCATATGCTCTATATTGTATAGTAGTTGGTTATAATGAGAATTGCTGTTTTCAGGTTGTTTCAGATGTCAATCTTTAGCCGATTCTGATGGCCCCGTAAAAAGCCAATTTTAACCTAACTTGCCTGCCCCAATACGATATATGCATAGTTTAGCCTGTTCATAGCATTTTTAAGCAATGATCTGGCATAGGCCACATTATGAGCGCCCCTGCTCCCGTCGGCCTTCAAGAAAGTATAGACATCCTTGACAAGATTATATATCCCGCTGATCTGGCTGATATCCTGCCCGACATCCTCCGCTTTTTTTATCGCCTCAGCCAGCCGGGGAATGCCGTCTTCAAGCCTCTCCATCGATAATGAAAACCAGGCCATCTCGGCCTCCTGTTTTGAGATGTATGACTCAGGATGACATTCAAGACATGTCTGCACAGGCTGGGCGACGCACCCCTCTGTGTGGCAGTCGACACATTTTAACTGCAATGTCTGATGGACGGACGGATATCCTTCAGGTATGCCTTCCCCTCCCTTACCCCTGAGCAAGGCATCCTGATATATATGGCAGTACTGACAATCACTCCTTGATGCGATCTCATCATTGTGGCAAGGGAAACAAAAATCCTTCATCCCCGGAAGATTTTGGACCGCCGGATCAGGTCCATGCGCTATGCGGTCATGGCATGCAACACAGGCATAACCCTTGGAGATGTGCAGGGCATGATTCACCCTGATCTTTGAGCCCCTGTCCATTTCCCAGGGTTTTGTGTGACATCCTGAACGGACGCAATATACAGGCATCTCTGCCTTTATGTCATCATCATAATTTTCAAGGATGTGATTCCAGAGAAATACCAGGCCGCCAAGTTTTGCCTTTATTTTGCTTCCAAAACCAGGCGCCGCATGGCACCCCAGACAATCATCATCCCCTCCATTGACCGGCCCGTGGGACGACCTCCCCCATGTTTCATGGGCGGGTTTCATTTCATGGCAGAAGATGCATGTTCTGGGTCTATAGGAATATTCAAGGGCCAATGATATAACCACAACCATGGCCAGTATTGAGAATCCGGTCCAAAATGCGAATTTGACAGGATCCCGGTGCCAGCGATCCTTAATGATCAATAAAAATCTTCTGGTATGGCTTATGTTGTCAGTCGACGGGTTTTCCCCAGATTCCGCCTGTTTGCTTTCTTCCCTGTCCAAATCCAGATTCTCCCCCCTGAGTGTCAAATTTATTAGACAGTCCACTGTCTAAAGACCCCAGAATCCCTAAATCAATCTTTAAAGATCCCTAAGTCTTTTTACATAGGTCTACTTTAATTATCGACATTATGAGATCTCTACTTTTGCACTTTTTGTGTAACCTTATGAAAACATTGAGAAATTATATTGTTTTGTTTGACAAGATATCTTATTGAAAAATAACACTTATTTGAAAAAAGTGCAAAAGTAGAGTGAGATTTAGCGTACTGTTAAAGGCGATTCTGATCTCATTTTACAAAATTCACAGCGATGTTTTCTGGTATCTGGATATTGAATCTCTTCAGAAGCGTTGATTTGACATAAAGCGTTATATCCGATTCCGACGGCCTCTGCACAGGCAATTCAGCAGGATCTGTCCCTTTAAGGATCTTGGCGGCCAGGCGCCCTGCGATCTTTCCGACATCATAATAGTCGGCGCTGATACACATAAGCGCCCCCAGGTCGAGATAGCTTTTGCTGGTGACGCAGCTTGGTATCTTTCTCTTGTTTATATCGCCCAGGATACGCTGGAGATAACCTGTTATCAGATATTCTGTAGGAAGATAAATACATTTTACACGATCCTTTATGCTGTCAAGATAGGTAGCCAGGGCGCTAAAATTTTCCCTGAATTCAAAACTGGCCAATTCAGCGCCAGACTGCGCAACGCATGACTCTAATTCCTCTTTAAGGCTTACCGAGTTTTTATCAAGGGGATTATAAATCATACCCAAATCACCTTTGCCAAAGGCATCCTGCATCTTTTTAACCAGCAGCTCCACGGGTATTGAATTCGATACGCCTGTCAGATTGGGCTGCTTCCTGTCCCAGGATTCGATGAGCTTATAACCGATCGGATCAAAGACGATGTTAAACAACACCGGAGTCGATTCATAACTCTTGGCTACCCTCGATGAAACCGTAGAACCATAGGTATAAATCAACTGGTATTGTGCTTGATTGGTCTGCTCGATTAAATCCCTGAGCCGGTTATTGTCCCTGTAAACATCAAGGACAGTATAATTTATATTCTGGTCATGAAACTCTTCTGCGAGCGCATCCCTGAATCCCTTTTCTGCGCCCGTCTCCCCCTGCCACAAAAACATCAATACGTTAGGCCCTTCGCCGTAAGATAACACCGGCAAAAAGGCAGTAATAAAAAAGGCTGTCAAAAATAAAACCGCTCCGAGCCTGTATTTATAAATGGATATCATTATTTCTCCTTTCATCATCCGAAATAGACGTTTTTCTATCTAAAACATTATCACGCATGGGCCACAATATCAAGCCAGAAAGGTATATTTTTATCTCAGGGTTGTTATCGCAGCAGCAATTCTCATTATGACCAATTTCTATGCCATATATTGTATATTCGGATAGAATAAATATTATATATTGTGTTAAAAAGTGCCATAATGAGAATTGCTGGTTATCTCAGGGCTTGCCATCGTGCATGTTTACATGATAAATTATGCCGGTCTGTGTTTTTGGGATATAAGTGTCAATACTCCACTTTTATTTTTTGGTACGAAAATAGATTCTATTTTCATGATTCGTGGCGCCGCTAAAAACTGCATGGGCGTTTACAATGAAAATACGTTTTATTCACTGGGGCGGCCATTTAAAATTTGGCCATCAACCTTTTATTTATAACAAAACAAAAAAAGGATATCCGCAATGATTAAGGCAAAGATCTATGGCGCATGTGGTTACGGCGGCGTTGGGATGATAGAACTCCTCATCGGGCATCCCAAGGCTGAAATCGTTAAACTGATCGATTTAGAAAATACCGGTATGCCCATCAGTTCCGTGTACCGACATTTGACAGGTTTCTGCGAAATAAAGATAGTCTCACCAGAGGATGATGACCCCGCGGACGGTTGCGGAAACTCGGTGTTTTTTGCGACCCCTGACGGAGTGGCAATGAGGCAGGCGGGAAAATATTTCAAAAACGGGTATAAAATTGTGGACTACAGCGGCGATTTCCGATTTTCATCATTGAACGGATATGCCGCATATGCAAAAAGGATTGGCCGCCCCGCATCACATGCCGCGCCCGATCTTCTTGAGCATGCTGTTTATGGCTTGACCGAGCTAAACAGGCCCGCCATTTCAAGATCGAATCTCGTAGGCAATCCGGGCTGTTTCGCTATAGTGACCATCCTGGCCTTCGCCCCGCTTGTAAAGGAAAAGGCGATAGACATCAAAAGGCTTATCTGCGACGCAAAGACAGGGGTTTCAGGGGCAGGGAAGAAGCCGTCCCCAGCCTTTCACTATCCCGCCAGATATGAAAACATGAACCCTTATAAGACCGGGATGCATCAGCACTGCATAGAGATAGAAAACCAGTTGTCCATCATAGCCGGATCGGAATGTCTCATCACATTGAATACACAGGTTGTGCCTCTCACCCGCGGGATCATGGTCTGCGCCTATGGACAGCTTGATGAGGGCTGGAGACTTACACGTGTATATGACCTTTACAAGGACTTTTATAAAAATGAACGCTTTCTGAGAATACTGCCTCCGGATCAGCCCCCTTCTTCCATGGATGTAAGGGGAGGCAACTTCTGCCTCATGTCCGTTTATATAGATGCAAGGACTGGGACATGCATCGTTCTGGGGCAGATAGACAACCTGGTGAAGGGGCAGGCCGGATCCGCCCTTCAGAACATGAACCTGATGCACGGCCTGGATGAAAGCCTGGGTCTTTATCGCCCGTCAATGGTCCCGTAAATGATATCTTATTCCACATTTATTACAACACTGAATGTCAGTTCAGGCTCGTTTTCCCACGGCCTTTTGTATTGCATCACTATGCTGGTATGTCCTGTTCCCACGGCCTCAAAATACCATTTTTCCAAGCCGCCTGCCCCCAATGGATATACAGGAGGATATGCCTGTACGAACTGAGTTGTCAGCTTATTGATGACGTTTTTGTTATATGAGTTTGGATCGAGTATCCATGCGTAGCCTGTGGATGGATTTGACTCAAGGGTAATACACAGTATATCGCCGTCATCAAGGTTAATCACCGCGCCGTCATCTGAAGCGTCAATAGACTCATCCGGAACAAGCTGTTGATTGGCGACGGGTCCATATGGACTCACACCTGGGCTAAATGGATAAGGGGAATATGGGTTATACTGAGTGGCCCAGGGGTTTTGATTTGCCCCATAGTAACCTGGCCCTTGATAGGCGAACTGGGCGGGCGCCGCGCCATAAGGGCCACCAAAACCATACTGGTTTGACAGGCCATACTGATATTGGTTCAACGGCCCATACTGGCCATACTGACCATACTGACCATACTGATTTAATGGACCATACTGGTATTGGTTCAACGATCCATACTGGTTTGACAAGCCATACTGGTACTGGTTCAACGATCCATACTGGGTCCCTAATCCGTATACTCCGCCATAAACGCTGTTGCCATAACCATAGCGGTAGGTGTAAGGTGAAACAGCACCTGACAGACCGCTATAAGGCACAGATAAAAAAGGATTGGAGACCAGGCCGGATGACCCTAAAGAATTCTGGAATGAAAAGGGCCATTGGGCGAATGCGGTGCAGCTCGAATAAATAAAAACTGCTGCAATAATTATGAAAATAGCGCTGTACATAAAATAATTAAATAGACATCTTTTTTTCATTTTACCCCCCCGTTTTTAAAAAATATGTAACCGTTCACCTTATATATTTATCATCATTGCAGGAAGCCAAAGGCGGCAATGCCAGCCAAAGGCTGCAATGCCAGCCAAAGGCCGTGTTTAAAGCTCCAAAAAACGTATCAGAGCCAAAACAGCGCGTCAGGCCAAAGGCTGCAATGCCAATTCAAAGCCGCATATCAGGCCAAAAGCCGCGTATCAAGTCAAATCGGCAAGGCGATCTCATATACAGATTGCCCCGCACCGTTCGCAATAGCCTGCAATCTGAAATAAGGTGAACGGTTACAAAAATATTACATATTAAAGCTTACAGCGTCTTATGTGACACTTATCGCCATCAGGCAACTGCTCAATAAACTGTGGAGACTGTGTCAAATAACGCTTATAAGTAATTTAAAAATAAAAGGTTTTGGATTTACACAGTACATTGTTTTCAAAGCCTATTGAGCAATTAAGCCGTCAGGCAAAATATCAAATTTAATAGTCTGCTTCCTGCAATTTGATTGCCATCTTCTCCGGCAACTTATCAAAAATCATGCGCTATCTTTGGAATAACATATTGATATTAAACGTCATTAACCTAAGCATTTTTGAGCATGTAAATATACCTCTTCCAAGCCGATTCTTAAACCTTTTCTTAAAGGAATATTCAGGTGGATTTGAACCTCACGTAACCGCCCTTCTGGCGTACTTTATTAAAATCTGGCTGAAAAACCCGCATAGGAAAAATGGAAATTCCTATGCGATCAAATTAATGACACATTGCATTGATATTTATAGTTTAAATACATCCTTGTTAACAAAAATGTCCAAGGCATGCATGGCTGCTAAAAACGGCGATTGGATTATAAGCATGATCTCAAAAAAAGCTGTTCAAAATGCATTTTTATTGAACACAGTCATTTTAAAAAGCCAAATTATTGCTCAGCCAAACCAAGACGGCATCGTAAAAGATCGCCAAATTTGTGTCAGGCATCAGCAATTCTCTTTATGACCAATTTCCATGCCATATATTTGACCAATTTCCATGCCATATATTGTATATCCGGATAAAATAAATATTATCTCTACTTTTGCACTTTTTTTAAATAATCTTTATTTTTCAATAAGATGCCTGACCAAACAAAGCAGCATTATTTATCAATGTTTTCATAAGTTTCGACAAAAAGTGCAAAAGTAGAGTATTATATATTGTGTCAAAAAGCGCCATAAGCCATAACGAGAATCACTGTTCAGGCAATTGAATGACAAAAAACGTAAAACCGGCTTTTTACGAGGCCATCAGCCCAGAAAACAATATACATCCATTCCCAGCCATTTTGACAATGTTCCGTCTTACAGTCTATAATCCTTTCAAAAGGTTTATATAAAAATGACCGAACAATACCCGGTTTTTTCATTTTCATGCTTCGTTGTGACTGTTAGGTCATGGGGTACTTATAAGATAATCTTTTCCAGCAATTCTCATTTTGGCACTTTTTGTCACAGGATATAATATATTTTTTACTTAAATATATGATATGTGACATAGAAATAGAATTGCTGAATCTTTTCAAAGTACAGAGCAACATATATGAAACTATCCTTATTAAACGCCTTATTAAACAGATTAAACAGCCATTTTCAGCATTTCGGATACGGGAATAAAACCTTATCTCCATTCATCTTGCCGGTCCGAAGCGGCTTTAAGGTTTATAAAGTAAACCTTAAAGGCCTCGCCCTTATCCCTCTTTTCTTCTTATCGATGCTTATACTTTTCGCCCCGCATACTGAGGCAAAGACAGTAAAAGGGGTTAAAGGCGAGGGCGAAGCAGCGGTAGTCGGGATGACCGCCGAGCAGTGCCAGGGCATGGCCCTTCGCAGGGCCAGGGCGGATGCAATCGAAAAGGCGGCGGGCACAAAGATAACAAGCTCGACACTTGTGAGGGACGCCAGGCTGGTAACGGAATTCCTTAAAAGCTTCAGCCACGGTTTTGTTGTGAACGAAAAGATCAAATGGCTTCCCCTCACAACGTTAAGGGATGATGAAGATTCACCACCCATCCCCTTATACAGGGTCGAAATAGACGCTGATGTGCAGATACCGGAAAAAACCACAGACCCCGGATTCTTCATGAAGGCATCCTTAGACAGGGGCGTATATATGTCCGGCGATAACGCCAAGATCAGCTTGGATGTATCAAGAGACGCCCACATTGCCATATTCAACCTAATGGCTGACGACAAAATAGCGATGCTCTATCCAGGAAAAGGGATCCAGGGGGAGGTAAAAAAGGGCATAGCCAAGGCAGGCGGGACATTCCATTTCCCTCCGAAGGATTCAGGCGGCGTGCTTGAAATTACGACGATGGAAGGGCATCAGCAGGACAGCGAGGCATTCTTCATAATCGCTGTGCAGGCAGAAGAGGCAGGCAAATCCTTCCGTTTCAGGGATTATTTTTCTGAAGGAAGGCATTACACCGTGCCGGAATTCTTCAGCATTTATAGCCGTTTTGCTGACACGGCCATCGAGGAGATCCTGCCCTATGAGGTCAGAAGCGGGAGTGAAGAGTAAAGAGTAAAGAGTAAAAGACCGTTAATATTATCCGTCAAATATCTGTCCTGTCCGTCAACCCTTTTTTCCTTTGTTTCTGTAAGACATTCCAAAAGTCTCTGGGAGATAGTATACAAATGGATTCATACTGCCTTAATGCCAGCAAATCGTTGTCACCTGATATTATGTAATCCGATTTTGCGCTTAGGGCAAGGCTGATAACATTATCATCATCCTTATCCCTGCAAATCTGTTCCTTTACAGGTTGTGGGTCTATTATCTCTGTATTATTCTTGATGGCCTCGTAAAAAGTCTAAAACGCCCCTAAAAATAAGTTTAATATTATAAATTTGATATGCATGTTGGCGATATAATCTTGGTTTTTGATCATCAAAATTACTTTTTACGAGGCCATCATCCTTCAGAAATAAAATTACCTCTTCAATGATCTGATCGGGCAATCTTAATTTTTCCCCTAATTTGCAGGCGATTTCATTCAGCAAATGATCGCTGAGAAAAATTCTATGATCAAAGAGACAGGCATGTATCAGTGAATGGCATAACGCTCGCGCAGCAAAGGCCGCTATAATAACATTTGAGTCCAGCGCCAGTTTCACGATAGCGCCCTAAAAATCTCATCATCCGTTAATAGCCCTTGGGCCTCTGCAAAGGGTAAGACTTTATTGCTGAGACGTCTAAAACGTTGTATTACGATAAACCTTTTAATCGATTCCCTTACTAGATCGTATATTGTATAGAAATTAGTCATAATGAGAATTGCAGGTTTCACCTACTTCAGCCTTGCGATCTCCCATGCGTCATCGCCTAAAATTAAAGGGGTCTGCGGGCTTCCTCCTCTTATCCTCAATGACTTGCGGGGTACCTCGTCATACAGATATTCTTTCAGCTCTTTCACGGATATGGCCTTGTCGCCATCACGATCCGCATCCCCCTTAAGCCCCTTCATGAAAAAATAGGTAAAGAGGCTGTGCCCCATCTCAGGGTACCAGTTGCTCATCTCATCCTTCCCTGCGCTTGCGAATACGACGCCGTTTGCGACCTCCCTGACAGGGCTCGCCGATTTGTATATGGCAGGGCTTACATTCTTGAAGATGGCCCCTCCTGGGGATTTTCCGCAGAAGCATGCGTCAAGCACAACCATGACCCTGTTTGCAGGAAGCCTCTCCAGGTTGTCATAAAGGACACCGACTGGATACCCGTTTGTGGAGATATAATCCGCATCTGCATCCACAGGCACAAGAAAGGCGTCATCCCCTTTCCTGGCAGGAGCCCCGTGGTCTGATGAAACATCATCCCCTTTCTGGGAAGGCGCCCCGTGGCCCGTATAATATACAAATACATCAGGTTTTGCAGATTCGGATCTGACTCCGGATTTGACAAAGTTATACAGCTTTCCCCTGAAATCCTGCCTTGTCCCGAATATCTTCTCCATCTCAGCCTTTGTAGCATCGATTTTGATTATGATGTTTTCCTCACTGTACCCCATCACACCGGTCACATATTTCCTGATATACATGGCGTCCCTTTTGGCGTAATCAACATCAGGGATGCCGTGCCCGAAACCCGAGTAATTCCTGTTTCCTATAATCACTGCGATGGCATTGGGATTCTTCCTTTTTGCCACAGGGATATCCCTGTCAACGTCCACCTTAAGGTCATCCACTGCTGCCAGTGTTGTTCCACCTGCGCGGATATCGTCCAGAAGGCCAGCGGACTCCCCTCCCCTTTTTGCCCCTCCTGATGTTGCAAATACAGGCTCAGGAACAGTAATGGTCTCAAGGTCGCTAAGGACAACCTTCATCATATTATCATAGGCATCAGCAAGCCCCTTGTTTGAAGGGTATATCTTCTTCATATCATCAACGGCCTTTACCGCCTCAGCCCTCCTCCCCTCTTTAAAGTCCTTGTAACATCCCTGAACAAAACCGTCCATGATCCTGTCAAAGGTTTCTTTCACAGAATCATTGCCTTCAAATTTACCCTTTGCCTTCTCAGCCTCCATCAGCGCCTCATCCATCCTTCCTGCTGCAAAAAGGGCCCAGCAGTAAGCATTAACAACATCAGGATCAAAATCTATCCTCTTGAGCCCCGCAATTGCCTCATCATGCTCGCCCGCCTTTGTCTTCTTAAGATAGAATGCCGTATATGCATCAATCGCCTCCCTGTACCGCCCTTCTATCTCCTTCCCCTTAAACCTTGCACTGGCGTTTTTCGCCTCAACCGCGGCCTCATATAACAGGCCGTTTTCAAGAAGGGCGCG
The DNA here is from genome assembly GCA_016934595.1 of bacterium. Taxonomy (GTDB): domain Bacteria; phylum SZUA-182; class SZUA-182; order DTGQ01; family JAFGSM01; genus JAFGSM01. The sequence continues at coordinate 13,366 of JAFGSM010000266.1, forward strand.
GACAAGGGTATCGGACGCCTCGGCTGAATCGGGCGCAGCTTTGACAGCCTTCTTTGCATATTCAAGTGCCTGTGCCTTTTCTGCGCCTATATCAAGCATCACCCAGGCAAGCAAGTTCAGCCTGTGCCCCATGCCGCCTTCCTTTTCTATCGACTTTTTAAGATGCGTCTGCGCCTCTTTAAGGTTTCCGTTGCGGTAATAGGCAAGCCCAAGGTTATAGTTGATAGCGGGATCATCAGGGCATAAACCGTTCGCTTTTATAAACAGCTTAAGGGCCTCGGTTTTATTCTTTGCAAATGTCTTTGCCGCCTCCTCCCCAATCTTCCTCGCAAGGGAGCATTCGGCATCCGTTCCCACCCCTGAAACCTGGCAGGGAAAAAGCCATCCAAGCATCAGGCCGGCCGTTATGAGGCATAAAACATATCCTGTTTTTCTTTTCATTGCAGCACCTCCAAAAGCCTCCCCATGTCTTCTTTCTTTAACTGCTCATTGGCATTTAATAGTTCAATGCCATAAATCGTTCCATCCGGGGCCATGTCAATAAGCGATTCTTCACTGATCTTTATAGTCTCAACTTCTGAACCTTTTTCATGTAAACGAATATAGGCGATGTTATAGCGAGGATCATAGGTGAATCTCATATAAATTGCTCCTTTCCGTCATTCTTTCTCTTGCATGAGGGTGGAAACGAATTTCCATAAACGTCCTCCTATATATTATACTATGTTAGGAAATAGTTACTTCTTCTTCTTTAACCACACTCGTTAATGAATCTATTACAAATTCCTTCGCATCCAAAATCTCCAAAAGCACAGGTTCTCCGCCTTTTGAAAAATGGATGATGAAACGCCCCTCTTCCTCGGCATGATCGATGGGTTTGTCTGATAACTCTATGATGAGCACATCGACATCCTTGCTATATCTAATCTTTTTCATACCTTTCCCTCCTGCCTGGATACATGTTTATTATCAATATGCTATCAGGTCTCTCCTCATATACAACCCTCAATACATGTTCTTTATCCAGCCCTTTCTGGGCTATTAATCTATCCTTATATCCCCTATTAATTTTATCCGGAGAGGTTACAACATCCTTAACGGTCTCCATAGTGATAAGAATGCCATGATTTTTTAACATTTCTATTTTCATCTCCGCATGCTTGCTGAATTCTATCTTTTTCATCATTGAACACCTTGATGGTCTCGTAAAAAGTCGAATTTCCAAGAATACTGTCTAATAAAATCAGATAGTTATGATTACCAAGATTGCCAATTTAGGACTTTTTACGAGACCATCAACACCTTAATTAATAATTTAAAATAGGGAGCATCAAAGATCAAATTATGCCGGATGTTCATCTTGGACAATAGGATTTTTTATTCTGCCTCCATTTCTAACCAATATTTGGGCCGCCGCCCCTTTCGAGCCTAACCTGCCGGCCTACTAACAGCGGCGGCTCCTGTGTTTTTCGTCCGGCTTTCAGCCGGAGCGCGACAGACGCCTGGACACAAAAGGCACCCTCGACCGGTCCGTGGACCGGTCAAATCCCGCCATTGTGTGTGCTTGGCAAGGCGAAAACCGATGTTGTTGTTGCGGTTATCAGGATTGTTGTTGTTACGATTAGCCGACCGGCAGTTCCTCGCATTGTTGTTCCAACTGCCGCCGCGTTTCACACGGTTCGAGCCTCTATGCGGCGCCTGCCGCTTATGAAAGCATTGCCCTCCTGAGCATAAGGCTGTCCGCAAAACCCAAGTGCGCAAACATGCTCTGTATGCACATGATGAACCTTTCTTCTGTTATGATGCCTTCTTTTAATTCCGATTCTCTCCTTCTTATGCGCCTGCCTATTCGCCTAAGATTTTCGTTTTTGACCCTTATAGTATTGGAAAAAATCCTGAAACCCAAAAACGGCAGGCCGTTCAAATGCGAATTCAAAAAAGTCGATCTTGGGTTAAGGTCCAGTTTCAGGCAATCCGCAAGATAGTCCGCGACGTCATTTAAAACCTTCTTAAGATAATCCTTGGAATCGGAAAATATCACCATATCATCCATGTACCTTATGTAATACTTTATATCAAGTTTTTCTTTAATAAAATGGTCTAATGCGTCAAGGTACACATTGGCGAAAAACTGGCTTGTCAGATTTCCTATGGGCAGCCCTTTTCCGGCCTTGATCCCCCTGCTTGTATCGCTGTTCCTGACAATCCTTTCCATCAGCTCAAGCAAATGATTATCCTTTATCTTTCTGCGTAAAAATGCAAGTAGTATATCCTGATCGATGCTGTCAAAGTATTTTGCAACATCCATCTTTAAAAAGCAGGCGTTTTTTCTCAAAAAATACTGCGCCCTCCTGATAGCCCTGTGTGTGCCCTTTCCCTTCCGGGTTGCATATGAGTCATATATGAAAGACATGTCAAAAAGGGGCTCGATGACTCGAATCAGGGCGTGATGCGCCACCCTGTCACGAAAAGGCGCGACGCTTATAGTCCTCTCCTTTGGATCGAATATTTTAAAATACCTGTATCTTGCAGGTGAGTATGCGCCCTTTTCAAGATCGTCCTTGAGCTTCAGCAGTTCGGTTTCAAGATTAAAGCAAAACCTGCACGCCTCCTCAGATGCACCTGCCGCCCTGAACGCCTTTTTAAATGCAAAATACAGATTCCCGAAACTGCAAAAACTCTTAAAAAGGCAGCCTGTCCGTTTCACGGGGTCTTCTTCCAGCCTCCTATCATCCTGCCCGCCTCATCAAGGATTCCGCTTATATATTCATACTGACTCATTGAGACATACCGCCTTTTATAGCTTATCCTGAACATTACCCTCAGCTTCTCTATATATAGGTTTATCCTCTCCAATATATGCCTTCGCTCCTTCGTATATATGGCCTCGATTATTCCTTCCATCACGTCGAGGGTCATATTGGCTATTCGGCCCGAGATCGTAAACCTCACAGACTTTGGGAATTTCTCAGTTGTTTCAAGTATCCAGTCGGTCGCCTCAGACCACTTCACAAAAAGTGGAAAGTCTTCCTTCATTGCTTGCTGTAAAACCCGTTTATTATCCCGATTATCTCCGTGCCATATCTGGAGATCTTGCTCTTTCCAAAGCCCTTTATTTGCCTGAGGGCCTCCAGGCTTTTTGGGGCATTCCTGACAATATCCACAAGCTCCCTGTTTGCCCCTATAATGAACACAGGCACGCCATCCTTTTCCGCCCTCTCTTTTCTCCATGCCTTTAGCCTATCAAGCAAAAGCCTCTGGGGCTCATTCAGCCCTTCCAAATCCTTTTTGGAAGCCTGCTCAAGCAGAGGATCGTACTCAAGGAAAATGGTCCAGTACTTTGCATCCCCGTCCTGAAAGAATTCAGCCCGATACGCCTTTATCTCTTTATTGATAACAAAGCGGTTCAGGATGTCTTCATCAAAGTGACCATTTTTTCTGTCAAAGGGTATTGTTATGATCTTAAACACAAAAAGTCAATAGACGTCCGTCACCGTGATTTGCCTTCGGCATCACAGTGACGGCCCGCAAAACTCCAAATGTAAAAAATCAAAGGTTAAGGTGTCCTGGCAAGGCGAAAACCGATGTAGTCGAAGCGGCGAACAGGATCGAAGCTGCAACGATTAGCCGACCGGCAGTACCTCGCATCGTCGCACCAACTGCCGCCGCGCTTCACACGGTACGAGCCTGATGCAGGCCCGTCCGGATCTTGCGCATTGCCGGATGGATACTTTCCATACCAGTCTTCGCACCACTCCCATACATTGCCGTACATGTCGTAAAGCCCCCATGCATTGGGCTCCTTTTGGGCGATACCATGTGTTTCGTTTCCTGCATTGCCACAGTACCAGCCCATTTTATATAAATTCCTATCATTACCGCAGCCCGTCTCCGTTATTTCTCCGTTCGCAAAGGCGGTCCTGCTCCCAGCCCTGCAGGCATACTCCCACTCCGCCTCCGTTGGAAGCCGGTATCTGTTGGTCTTTTCCATGCGGTTTAGGGCATCGATAAATCTCTTGCAGTCATTCCATGAGACCTGTTCTACAGGGCAGTCTGCCCCGCAGTCTTTAAAATGGGACGGATTGTCCCCCATGACCGCCTTCCACTGCCCCTGCGTCACCTCGGTCACCCCTATGTAAAACCCCTTTGTGAGTCTCACCTTGTGCTGTGTCTCATCCTCGTCCCTGCCCTTTTCACTCTTAGGGCTTCCCATCTCAAATGTGCCTGGAGGACAATATACCATTTTGTAGTTTATGGAGGGGACTACTATCACCTTCCCCGATCCACC
>JAFGSM010000025.1 GCA_016934595.1 bacterium
AAAAATCGATCGAATATTACAATATTGATCTTTAAATCACAGTATAATCTGCTTTTTTTATTGAATTTATAGTTGTCGGACAGCCTCCAAGGTGAAAGAGGTAAGTATTTTAAAAATATCAAGAAGGAAGCAATGTAGTTGTTCTTGATTCAGATGTAGCTAAGGTATTTAAAGATAAGCGATTAGTTAATGAATCCCTTCGTGCTTTAGTCAAGTCAAGATCATAAAACTAAAGGAAAAACAAAAGGTCTAACTTTTCATCCACCTTAGTGGGTTTTTATGCATATTGGGTGAGCAGGTTCCTGGCTTTTTCAAACAGGAATGAGGATTTGTCTCCGGATCTTAAGACGCTCAGTTTTATTGAGAGGCTGAGCAAGGATGATACTGTGGCGGACTGGCAGGCACAACAAGCGGAGACTCCTATTTAAGGTTATATATATAATACCTGGATGGAGACATCTCGATCCTTTACGTGGCTGTAAAAAATGCAAGTTAATGTATAAGCGCAGGCTCTGGTTCGTTATTGAATTCGTCGTCGATTATTTTTTCGATTTTCTTGTGCAGACTGACAAAATCAATAGGCTTCAGTATGTAGTCATATGCCCCAAACCTCATCGCGTCAACTGCGTCCTGTATTGTCCCGAAGCCAGTTACAAGCAAGACCAGTATATCTGGATAAAAGGTTTTTATTTCCTTCAGCAGCGTCAATCCATCCATGTGGGGCATCAGGATATCGCTTACCACAATATTGGCCGGGAATGTCTTTAGTTTGTTAAGGGCATCCTCACCGTCAACGGCTGTTTGGACCAAGAAATTTTTTTTGTCGGACATAGCCCTGATGAAAAGATCCCTTATGGGCTCTTCATCATCAATAAACAACAATCTTGCCTTCGGAACCATTGTTTAACCCCCTCCATATAAGCTTTTCCAGTTTCTCTTATTTGGTGATAATGATAATATTAATGATCTCTTAAAGAGCTTTATATAATTCTATATCGGACATTATGATATTTTTATACTTGTATTGGGCAAATGCGCTCAACATGTTATTGGAAAATAGGCTTTTAAATGTCAATGACTTATTATTTCCACTTTAGATTTTATTTTTCATCTGTTATAAAATACAATGTTATAGTTCACCATGGTAACGCTGAGGCGCTGATGAATAACTTTATATTTTGATTAATTATTAATTATCATCCTTCGTTGTGATCGCACAATCGAGAGGGTTTATGAAAAAGGCATTTAGATATCTGGCGATCTTATCGTTATTCTTGATAATTATTTTTATTTGTTTTTTTAAGATTGTGGACTTTGATTTCGGTTTCCATCTGAAGACAGGCGAATATATCTTTTATGAAAGAACCATCCCCCGAAATGATATCTTTTCTTATATCGCAAAGGGGAATAAATGGGTTGACAGCCACTGGCTGTTTCAATTGGTTTTATATATAGTTTATTTAATGGGGGGGACTGCCGGGGTAATTTTAATGCGGATTCTGGTAATAGCGCTAACATTTGCGTTTTTGTTCTTGACCGTTTACAGGAAAGAATACTTTTCGATGTCCATCCTGGTATGTCTTTTTGCCCTCTTTGTCTCTTTTCAGAGATTTCTCATACGTCCTGAGATATTCAGTTTATTATTTTTGGCTGCCTTTTATTATTTAACAGAGAGGTTTTCGTCTCATCCCAGGCTTTCCCTGATTGCGATCCCTGTGCTTCAGATCATCTGGGTCAATATGCACGGGCTCCATGTGCTTGGGATTGGTTTTCTGACCCTTTACCTTTTAGGGGACATTTTGCAGGCGCTTATCAGCAAATATTCGTCCATTGTTCCAAAATTAGAAATTAAGGCCAGAGAGTGGAAAGAAAAGGGCATTTTGTTTTTTATTGCTGTTATAGCCCTATTAATCAACGCCAATGGGAAGGATGGGATTCTATATCCTTACCGTTTATTTAATGAACTGAAGGCCAGGCCTACTGTCTTTTCCAGAATAACAGAACTCATTTCCCCTTTCGCAATGAAGCATCTTCCTTTCCCCGATCCTTCGGTCATATATAAAATCTTTATCATCGTATCCATTTTGGCCTTAATCTGTAATTTAAAACATATTCGACTGGCTCACCTGTTCCCCTATGGCGCTTTTCTTTATCTTTCAGTCCTATCGGTCAGGAACATCCCGCTGTTTGCATTGATAGCTACCCCTATGACTATTCGAAATTTATACGGGATATCTGATTTTATACTTAAACATATTAAAATTAAGCCTATGTTTAGTAATTACTTATCTTATGCATTAAGTATTTGTTTTATTGCCTTTGCGATATTTCTCTGCATCTTTATCGGGCAAAACAGGCTTTATAAGAGATTAAATTATCTGAGGGCCTTTGGACTTGGCGAATCTGATTTTTTCCCTTTTGACGAGGTCACTTACATAAAAGACAAGGATTTTACTGGCAACATATTTAATAGTTCTGACATCGGCGGATATCTGATCTGGAAACTGTATCCTGAAAAGCTTGTTGCCCTTGACGGCAGATGGGAGGTTTATGGCGATTTTCTGGAAAATATTAAACAACTCAGCAATCCGTATTATTTTTCAAAACTGGTTGAAAAATATGATATCGTAGCCATTATATTATATAAGAGATCATGGGAGATTCAACTCATGGGGCCATGGCTACAGAGGAATCCGTTTTGGCGTTTAACTAAAAAAACATGGAACTCTTTGGTTTATGAAAAGGTTTATTGAACTTGTTTTTTTATCCATCCTGTTTTTGGCCTTTTGCCTGAATATCTGTAATGCGCTAACACCTGAACAGGTAGTGGTCGTGGCCAACAAGAATGTAAGGTCCAGTCCCAAGCTGGCTAAATATTATATGAAGAAGCGCAACATCCCTTTCGAGAACCTGATTCAGATCAATGCACCTTTTGATGAAATATGCAGCAGGGAGGATTATGAAAAGGATATCTCCTCCCCTGTACGCAAGTACCTTGAAAAAAAAGATCCGGCAGGCATAAGGTTTCATTGCCTTGTTATCATGTATGGCATCCCATTGCGGGTCAGACCTCCAAAGCTTACATCAGAAGAGCAGGCGCAGATAAAAGAACTTGAACGAAGACGTGATGAACTGCAGGAGCTTATCAATAAGGCAAACTCAAATAACGCAAACCAGGATAGCCAGGATACCAAATCGCTGACAAAGGAAAAAGAAGACACAGTTAAAAATATCGGGCAATTGCAAAAGGTTTCGCAATGGGCTGCAGTGGACTCGGAGCTGGCTCTGGTAAGAGAGGAATCGTTCCAGCTTGATAAATGGCTTCCTAACAGGTATTTTTTGGGATATCGTGGGAAGGATATCGATGGCATGCCCAAAAAGGTTATTATGGTGAGCCGTCTGGATGCCCCGACAGAAAAGATTGTTTATCGTATTATTGATGAAAGCCTGGAGATCGAGAAAGATGGCCTGCGGGGTATCGCCTATTTCGATGCAAGATGGCAATATCCTGGCGAAAAGGATGTGACCGGGTATGCGTTTTATGACAGGGCCATTCATAATGCTGCAAGGATTATAGAAAAGAGTGGCAATATACCCGTCATGCTGGATTTTAAGCAGCAGCTATTTCAACCCGGGCAATGTCCTGATGCGGTCCTTTATTGCGGATGGTACAGCCTTGCTAATTACGTGGACGCCTTTACCTGGGCAAAGGGGGCAGTCGGATTTCATATCGCCAGCAGTGAATGTGCCACATTGAAAAAAAAAGAAAGCCGGGTATGGTGCAAGGTGATGCTGGAAAAAGGGGTGGCCGCCACGATAGGCCCTGTGGCTGAGCCCTATGTCGAATCCTTCCCTTTGCCTGATATTTTTTTTGGCCTTCTGGTTGAAGGGAATCTGACCCTGGCTGAGTGTTATACCCTTTCACTGCCATTCTGGTCATGGCAGATGATTTTGATCGGCGATCCCTTATATTATCCATTCAAAAAAGCCGCCAATTGACTGGCAATCAGAAATCAGATATCAGCCACCTGCAACCTCACACATTTCATAAGCCGCATACCTGGTTCATAAAGCTTCTAACAAATACAGGATTAGTCCCGAGTTGAGTAACGAAACTCGGGACTAATCCATGGTTCAATCATGGGTTCAACCATGGATTTCATTTGAATTATTTCCTGCCAATAGAATATACCGAGGGAACAAAATCTAAAAAATATCCGATTAAATATTAAGGTTGTTAAAATATTTGGTAACTGCTCAATATCCTGTGGAAATAATAACTCATTGCCATTTGTAAGCCTATTTCCCCATTACATATTAAGCAGCTACAATATTTAATAAATGTTTGCATAAAGTCATAATGAGGTGATATGTTATGGTTTTTAAACAGAGGAATATACCAGATGGACTGGATATGAGAGAGGGAATGACCGTTTCAGTCCGTAAAACTATGGCGGGTCAAGATGCAATGATACCGCTTGGAGACGGCAAGATCAGAAAGATTACAAATGACAAGATTTCAATATATATACCCTTTTTGGAGGATAGGGTTGAGGATGCAGATAAAATAAAACTGTTTTGGGAGGATGGACGATACTATTTTTGCGGAACGGCATCATCTTTTAATCCTCACCAGACCCAATTCGATCTTCTCACCCTTGATGGCCTGGATAAGATATATTATATAGAAAAAAGAAAACATATCCGTTTATCAAAATGTCTTAATATTGATTATAAATGGATTGCCCCGCCAAAATTGGTTTCTGAATCCCGCTCTAAGCGTATACGCATTGGTGTAGGAGAAAATTTGAGCTGTGGCGGCATGGAGTTTATAACCAGGGACAGATTAGGCGTGAGCGATCTTTTAGAGTTAGGTTTTGAGATACCCTCAATCACCTCATATATGGTTTTTACACAGGCAAGGATTGTGAGGATCAGCCAGAGCCGTGATTCAAGCATGCCATATAAGATTGCTGTTCAATTCACAAATATGGATCCACAGGACCGCAGACTTGTTGCAGAGTTTATTCTCGAAGAGATAAGCAGTAAAGATATTAGTGATGAGGAAAATTAGAAAAAACCCTCATGGCACATTGCTCCGCCACTAAAGATGAGAATGGAGTCTATTTTTGAGGAAAATCTATTAATACAAAAGCCAAAAACGTTTAATTAAATATCAAAATAAAAAATAGCTTAAAAAATAGCAATTCAAAAAGACAATCGGCGCATATAATATGCGCCGATTGTCTTTTTGAAGAGTCAATAAATTTTGTATTCTAAGCCAAAACAATCACATCTTGGGCCTGAGGGCCTTTAGATCCCTCTGTAACCGTAAATTCCACCCGTTGATCCTCTTCTAATGAGCGATAACCATTGCCATTAATGGCGCTGTAATGCACAAAGACATCATTTCCCTGCTCACGGGTTATAAATCCGTAACCCTTGTTGGCATCAAACCACTTTACTGTGCCAGTTTCACGCTCTGCCAAAATACTTCACCCCCTTTCACTTCCAAATAGAGTAGACAGAGCGTTTTACACGAGCCTCGGAAAAATTCTGTACTGCAAATAAAACGACTGTCAATACATCGTAATATTTTATAATATAAATTATACTACTATCAAGTTAAAATATCCAGAGACAGAAATTTTTATGGCCCTGTAAAAAGTCATAAAACTTGTTGATTAATGCAAGAAGATTTTTTGCAATTATTTATCTTAAAATCTATATTTTGGTTACAATCAACTTTATTTGAAATTCCTTTTCTATGGGAGACTGACTAGTTCTATCTCAAAGAGTTTCGGCCATAATTTTCCGGTTACGAACAGGCGGTTATTCTCAGGGTTATATGCAATGCCGTTTAAGACATCGACCGGATATTCACGATCCCTTTCATCTAAGATATTTTCTATCACAATCCACCCGGTCACCTGCCCTGTTTTTGGGTTTATGATCGCAATCCGGTTTGTCGGCCAAACATTTGCGTATATTTCACCTTTGACATATTCCAGTTCATTGAGCCCTTTTACAGGACCTTTTTCGTCAAATGCCTCAATCGATCCGGTTCGTTCAAAGGTATCAGGGTCTAAAATAAAAAGCATAGAAGAGCCGTCGCTCATTATAAGGTTTTTTCCATCATGCGTTATGCCCCATCCCTCTGTTGGATAATTGAACTCTTTGAGCAGATCTAAACTGTCTTTATCGTATACAAAGCCGGTTCCGGATTTCCAGGTCAATTGTATGATCTTGTCGCCAAAAACGGTCAAACCCTCGCCAAAAAGGTTTGATGGAAGCCAGCGGTACTTCTTTACATAACCGGTCTCAATATCGACTTTTCGCACCGTGGATTGACCAAAAAGTCCTGTTCCCTCATACAAAATACCGTTTTCATAGGCCAACCCTTGAGTAAAGGCATTCCTTGCATGAGGGTAAATGTTCACGATTTTATAAGTATATACGGGTATGGTATCCGGTATATTTGAGTTAACGGAAACCGAAGGGGTTGGGGTTTTTGAGATATCCGAACATGAAAATATGATTATTAATACAAAAGGCGCAAACAACCCTAAAAGTAGCGTTCTGATGAAACGGTTCATAAAAATAGCACTGATCCCTAATAAAGTACAAGAGCAGGTTTGAATTTATTTATAATGCCTTTACATATCCTTTATATCCTTGATCCAGCCGGTTATTTCCGCCCCCTGATATTCTTCCTGTTGAACTGTAAGATCCATGTTGATAACAAGCCCTGAATGTTTCTTGACCTCAACATCATCTTTTAATTTTAAGTGTTGTTTGCGGGCGGCCATCACATCCTCCGCCGCTTTTTTCAGTGAAGGCACAATGGCGGTTTCCATGACTATACGTCCGGGTTTGAATTGAGGAAGGATGCCGTCTTCAGCTATGCTTTCAGCGAAGTGCGCAAGGTGCCTCATTTTTTCCATGGCCTGATCCATGATCCTCCAGCTTATCATAGCGTTCTTTTGAAAGACCCATGAAGTGCGTAGGTGTTGCAACATCTCTGTATATTTGCCTGACACCTCTTTCTGTAATGAATCGATTAATCCCATGGGCAATTCGCTTTCTTTTCCGGGAAGGACTGATGCCTCCTCTGGACTCAATTTCCCCAGCTTTCTTTGAAACTTTCTCATGTGGATTGCCGATTCCCACGCTTCTCTTTTGAGCACGCGTTTGATGTGATGGTCGTCGACTTTATCAGCCTCTGCGTTGTAATGGGGGACCAATCTTTCCTCATACTCTATATAGGATCTGAGCATGGTGGACCGGCTGGTTGGATCAAAGGGATAATGAGCCGGAATGAAATTAGGCTCTCCCCCCAATTCGCCGATGATACTTCCAAGCCAGTGCATATGCCACATCTCTTCCCTGGATATGGAGATAAGGCTGGAACCCAGGGGCGTATCTTCTCCCTCCATCCAACCATGGGCCAGATAACGAATGACCGCCGCATGTTCGTCTTGAAAATCCCTGTTCAGAATATCTATCAATGAATGCTTATCCATTTGCAACCTCCTTTTTTTCTCTTTTATAGGCTGTCATGCCTTTTCTAATTATACAAAAGGTATTTTCAATCGAAAGTATATCCAACACTGAGTGGTTTTTCAATAGAGATATAAAATGACGCTTTTTGACGGATATATATAAAAGGTGTAAAATTCTTTACAAAATTTTTGTGAGCAAATAATTCAAAAACAATCTAAATAAAGAATACAAGGAAACTAGGGAAGATAATGTTACAGAAATTGCTGACAAAGGTAGTTGGAAGCAAAAATGAGAGGGAGCTAAAAAGGCTCCAGTCTTATGTGGAAGAGATTAATGCGTTTGAATCCGAGATGGCCGCGCTTACAGACGAGGAACTTCTGGCGAAGACTGAAAAGTTCCGTGAGCACTATCGCAGACAGATGGATATCTTTAAGAAAAACGAGGGGATCGATGAGGAATATCTAAGCGGTCTTAACAGGCTGGACCTGGATGAGAATATAGAGATGGAAAAGGCTGAAGATAAGATAATCAAGGCCGAGAAGGAGATACTGGATGAGCTGTTACCCGAGGCATTTGCAGTGGTTCGTGAGGCTGCCAAACGTGTTTTGAATATGCGGCATTTTGATGTGCAGCTTATGGGCGGCATTGTGCTTCATGAGGGAAAGATCGCAGAGATGGCAACGGGCGAAGGAAAGACCCTTGTGGCCACATTGCCTGTGTATCTTAATTCCATTGCAGGAAAAGGCGTGCATGTTGTGACTGTGAATGATTACCTGGCAAAGCGTGACAGTGAATGGATGGGCAAGGTGTATAAATTTCTTGGCCTTACGGTTGGTCTGATCCAGCATGACATGGATGATGAGCAGAGAAAGATCGCTTACCAGTCGGATGTGACTTACGGGACAAACAATGAGTTCGGGTTTGACTACCTGAGGGATAATATGAAATTCGACCTCAATGACTATGTACAGAGGGAGCATTATTATGCCATTGTGGATGAGGTTGACAGCATACTGATTGATGAGGCAAGGACTCCGCTAATCATATCAGGCCCCACAGAAGAAAGGGATACCGATGATTATTACAAGGTTGACCGTATTATTCCAAGGCTTAAGGAGGGGAGACCTCCGCAGGGGGATGAGGACAAAGAAGAGCACGAGGACTATCAGGTAGATGAAGAAAAGAGGGCAGTCTTTCTTACTGAGCAGGGCAGGGCGAAGGTGGAGAGATATCTGGGGATAAAGGATCTTTATGAATCCGAGCATGACTCTGAAGGTGTTGAATCCGCCAAATATCTTCCAATCATTCATAAGGTTGAGCAGGCCCTCAAGGCTCACAGGATATTTAAGAGGGATGTGGATTATGTGGTCAAGGACGGCGAGGTGATCATCGTGGATGAGTTCACAGGCCGTCTTATGCCTGGCAGGCGTTACAGCGATGGCCTCCATCAGGCTTTGGAAGCCAAGGAAAAGGTAAGGATCGCAAGCGAAAATCAGACACTGGCTTCGATTACCTTTCAAAATTATTTCAGGCTGTATAAGAAGCTGGCAGGTATGACAGGTACTGCGGATACAGAGGCCGTTGAGTTCAGAAAGATATATAATCTGGATGTCGTCGTTATCCCCACGAACAGGCCACTTATAAGATACAATTATTCTGATGTTATTTACAGGACTGAGGATGAGAAGTTTAAGGCGGTTGTTGGAGAGATCGAGGAATGCCTCAAAAGGGGACAGCCTGCCCTGGTTGGAACCATTGCTATTGAAAAATCAGAGAAGCTCCATGAGATGCTCAAAAAGAAAGGCATCCCTCATCATGTCCTGAATGCAAAATATCATGAAAAGGAGGCCGAGATCATTGCCCAGGCAGGTCAGGAGGGTTCTGTGACTATATCCACAAATATGGCAGGCCGTGGAACTGATATTGTGTTAGGTACTGGCATAGCTGCAAAGGGCGGGCTTCATGTAATCGGCACTGAACGTCATGAGAGCAGAAGGATAGATAATCAGTTGCGCGGAAGATCCGGACGTCAGGGAGACCCTGGTTCTTCAAGATTTTACCTTTCCCTTGAGGACGACCTTCTCAAGATTTTCGGGGCAGAGATGATATCAAGGATCATGTCCGGCCTTGGTGTTGACGACGGTCAACCCATCGAGCACAGAATGATAACAAAGGCCATAGAAAGGGCACAGGCAAGGGTGGAGGGCATCCATTTTGAGGCAAGAAAACATCTTCTTGAATATGACGATGTAATGAACAAACAGCGGGAGGTCATATATCAGCAAAGACGAATGGTGCTTGAGGGAAGATCGGTAAAGGATGTTGTACGCGATATGATAGAAGACGTTCTGGAGGATTTTGTGGACAATTATACAAGTCCCAGGACGTATGCTGAGGATTGGGACTTAAAGGAACTTAAGTCCTCCATTGCCAGGCAGTTCGGTTTTTTGATCGATTTTGACCCTGCCAGGCTTGCGGATATGAGCCAGGAAGGATTCAAGGAGGATTTGCACAGGACAATCCTTAATAAATACGAAAGCAGGGAGGAAAATATCGGAAGCCAGACAATGCGCCACCTGGAAAAGATGATTATGCTTTCCACCATAGATACCCTTTGGAAGGACCATCTTTATGCCATGGATCATCTTAAGGAAGGGATTGGCATGAGGGGGTACGGCCGGAAGGAGCCCCTTGTAGAATATAAAAAAGAAGGTTTTGAAATGTTTCAGGAGATGATCCACATGATAAAGCAGCAGACAGTGGCCCATCTCTTTATGATCCAGTCAGTGCGGGAAGAGGAGGAGCGGGAGAAGGCAAGGCGCAGAAAGATAGAGCAGCAATTGGAGGCTGCCAAGTCGGCGGGTGTTATAGCCCCGAATCAGCAAAGAAAGAAAGAGGATAAGGTCGGCAGAAACGAACCCTGCCCGTGCGGCAGCGGCAAGAAATATAAAAAGTGTTGCGGAGCATAAGGGGGAGGATTTGATGTGATGCAGATAAAGGAAGGTAAGGGAAAAAATGAAAAGGCTCAAAAAGGGCCGTTCAAGGTTGCGGGCATCCAAATGACCTGTGTCAGGGAGATAGACAAGAACCTGGAAAAGGCGATCAAACTCATCGACCTTGCCGTTGACAAGGGCGCCAAGATTGTCTGCCTGCAGGAACTTTTTCATGCGCCGTGGTTTCCTGCTTGTGCAGATGAAAAGGGGTTTAATCTGTCCGTATCCGATTCGGATGATTTAATGACAGCGCTGAAGAACAAGGCGAGGGAAAAAGGCGTTGTTCTGGTGGCCCCTTTATTTGAGAGGGCGATAGACGGGCTTTATTACAATACAGCGGTTTTATTTAATAAAGATGGAAAAGTCTTGGGAAGGTACAGAAAAAATCATATCCCAAACCTGAGCAAATGGGAGGAGGGCTATTATTTCAGCCCTGGCGATTTGGGGTTTCCAGTGTTTCATACCGAATGGGCGGTTATCGGGGTGCAGATGTGCTGGGACAATTTTTTTCCTGAAGGGGCTCGAATCCTGGCGTTAAAAGGGGCGCAGATCATTTTTTGTCCCACTGCATGTGCATTCGCCTCAAAAAGCAAATGGGAAAAGGTTATATCTGCAAATGCTTTAAATAATGGCCTGTATTGTTTCAGGGTAAACAGGGTAGGCAAGGAGAACGGCCTGGATTTCTACGGACAGAGTTTTTGCGCAGACCCTGAGGGCGATTTTATTGCAGGGCCAAGCGGTTTGACCGATGCGGTGGTTCTGGCAACCATAGACCTTGACAGGATAGAAGAGACGCGCAGGATATGGAGTTTTTTCAAGGAGCGAAGACCCGAGATATACGGAGAGGTTGTAGGCAGGAACTGGCTTGAGGCATTGCGATATATGACGGGCCCGTAAAGTGAAATGCGCTGCTGAAACATCCTCTATCATCACTCTAACCACCGATTTCGGGATACAGGGCCCGTTTGTGGGCAGTATGAAAGGCGCCATACTGCAGATAAATCCCGATGTGAAGATTATAGACATTTCTCACCAGATCAATCCCTTTGATCTTTTTGATGCCGCCTTTCTTGTAAGCTGCGCTTATGGATATTTTCCTGAAGGGACTGTGCATTGTATAGTTGTAGATCCTGGGGTAGGAAGCGACAGGAGACCTGTGCTGGCGATCTCAAAAAAGTACATGTTTGTCGCCCCTGACAATGGAGTGCTGTCATATATTTACGAAAAGGAGGCGATTGATGAGGTTATCCATATAAAAGAGTCCAGATATTTTCTTGATCAGGTCAGCCGGACATTCCATGGGAGGGATATATTTGCCCCTGTATCCGCATGGCTTGCAAGGGGTATTGATCCCGATGACCTCGGTCCAAGAATAATGGATTATGCCCGCCTTCATCTTCCAAAGGCGTTCGCTTCAAAGGACGGGAAGAGGATTTATGCACAGGTGATACATATCGACATCTTTGGCAACCTGCTGACAAATATCGGTCATGACCTTTTTGAAAGTTGCCGTGAAAGAAATATATCAAAATTCAGGTTGAGATTTGGAGACATCTGTATTGAGCGTCTTTGTCAGGCGTATACGGATTTAAAGAAGGGGGAAACAGGCGCAATATTTGGAAGTCAGGGATTTTTGGAGCTTTTTGCATCCGAGGATTCCCTTGCCAAAAGACACTGTATAAAGAAAGGGATGCGGGTAGATGTTGTGTTTGAATGAAGAAGGGGGTTTTATAATGGATCAGAAGATCACCGGGGCAGCAAGGATGACCCTGGATAAATGCCTTAAAAAAGGTGCATCATCTGGCGAAGTCTTTGTTATAGAGTCTAAGAATTTGCATATCGAGGTGGAAAAAGGCGATCTTGATGTTATAAAGGATTCCACAGACAGGCTCATGGCCGTCAGGGTCATTGTTGGGCGCTCTCTTGGATTCGCATTCTGTACGGATTTTTCACGGTCTTCCATTGATACCCTTGTGGATCAGGTTTTGAAATCTGCGGAGAATACAGATGAAGACCCTCATAATATCCTGCCATTGCCAAGAGAAAGCAGTTTTTCATCGACAAGAGACAAGATCCTTTTGTCGGTCGATCTTAAAGAAAAGATAAGGCTTTGTACGGAGATGGAAAAGGCTGCATATAAGATGGACCCCAGGATAAAGGCAGCAAGACAGGTCTCATATTCCGATAATATTTCGGATGTCTATCTGATTAGCTCCCACGGGGTTGAGGTGTCCTTCGGCAATGCCTCATGCTCGACCTTTGCAATGGTAATAGCCCAGGAAGGGATGGAGTCACAGATGTCATGGGATATGGATGTCCGGACTTCTTATAAACAGCTTAAATGGATTGAGGTCGCTCAGGAGGCTGCCCAAAAGGCATTGGGCCTTTTGGGAGCCAGGCCGGTCAGCACCCGCAAGGCGGCTGTGATTCTATCTCCGCCTGCATCAATAAGCATATTCGGCTCATTTGCCCCTGCTTTTTATGCAGATTCGGTTCAAAAAGGAAGATCCCTGATGGCAAACCGGTTGGGGGAAATAGTGGCGTCCGGTGAGTTCAATCTAACGGATGACGGGCTTCTTGCTGAAGGATTGGCCACCGCACCCTATGATGGAGAAGGAGTACCGATGCAAAAGACAAAGGTCATAGAAGATGGCAGGCTTAATGCCTATCTCTATGACACTTATACAGCCCATAAGGATGCGGTTGCTTCAACCGGAAATGGTGTCAGGTTAGGGTTCAAATCCCAGCCACAGGTGGGGGCGACTAACATGTATATAGAAAAAGGGGAGTTGTCAGAGGCCGAGTTGCTTTCCTCGGTCAAGGAGGGGCTTTACGTTATGGAGATCATGGGCGCCCATACCATAAATCCAATATCAGGGGATTTCTCTTTAGGCGCTTCCGGCCATTGGATAGAGAATGGCAGTCGCATCCATCCTGTAAGGGGTGTAACTATATCAGGTAATATGCTTGATCTTTTTAAAAATATAACAGGCTGTGCGGACAATCTGCGTTTTTACGGCCATTTTGGATCTCCATCCGTCTTTGTTTCCGAGATGGTCATTTCAGGAGGGTCTTGATGGAATTGAAATTTCAAAAAATGTTTCAACTTGTTTCAAACAGTGTTATGTCAATGTCATTAAGTTAAGGCTTAATCAACCTGAATTTCTTTAAGAAGAGTTGTGTTTACATGCGGAAGATAGTTAACTTAATGATATTTAGTATTATGTTATTTAAAGGAGTGAACTGGTGAAGAAGACATCATTAATATCGTTTATTTCGCTCACATCGTTAATTTCGCTATTAATACTAATAATAGTCACAGCGGCAATCATGATATTGAATATGGAATCATTTGCAGGTGATTCTGCATGGTATGGGGGTGGTAGTTTGGGTTTTACTCACAGCAAGGATTTTGTAGTTAATGATGTGGATTACGAGGCAAGTGGAGTTATGGATGATACATCTTTTGGATGGAAAGTGTTTCAGGGTTATCATTTTAATAAATATTTTTCTGCCGAACTGGCTTATGCCGACCTGGGAGATATTGTCTATAAGGCTGTAGTAACCGCGCCAGTTTCAGGCGCCTTTGGTGGCAAGATAGAAACTAAAGGGCTATCTATAACCCCTGTTGGGACATTACTCTTAAACGAAAATCTTGGAATTTTGGGAAAGGCAGGGATTTTTATATGGGATACCGATCATAATCTTACTAATAATTCCGTAGGGATTTTTGCTGCGCCTGGCAAGGATGGAACGGCCTCTATTTTTGGCATGGGAGCCAAATATGACATAAACACTAAGATTAGTATCAGAGGCGAATGGGAACGTTTTAATGATATATCTGTCGAGGGTTACTCAAAAATCAATATCGACTTATTTTCAACAGGTATTGTTTATAGATATTAGATACAGGGTCTTTTTAGTATTTATTCATTTATCCGGAATTTTTTCTCCTACAGCGATTATAGCGTGGCCAGGCCAGGGTAAAAATGGGTCAATGATCTTCCAAAACCAAACGAAATAATCATAACATTTTAACTGGATTTTACTTATATGGTTTCTCTTTAGCAGATTGCCATTAATAAACCATCCCAAAAAACCGGCCTTGTTAAATGTATTTAAATACCTGACATCAAACCCTGTGTTTATTAACAGATCTTTTATATCTTTTGGTCTGTATCTTCTTTTGTGTCCCAGGATCCTATCGAATGAATTAAAGAGAAAAGGTGAATTAGGCACGAGCAATACTATCCTCCCTTTTTCTTCAAGCAATTTATGGAAGTTTGTTAGCGCTTGATGGTCATTGCTTAAGTGCTCAAGGACATTCAGACACAATACGGTGTCATATCTCTTGTTGATTTTTTTTACGTCTTTTTCATCTGAAATATCCAATCTTTTTATATCGACGTTTGGCCTGTTCATAAACAAATTTTCCAGGGTTTTTATATGAATTGGGTCGATCTCCAGGCATGTATAATGCCTTCTCGGCAAAAATTCCAATGTCATTGTACCTATGCCTGTGCCTATTTCCAAAACATCATTCCCTAAATATGGCATTAGGGAGGAGGCGAGCCATTTATTGAAACGATGCGTATTGGACATCGAAAAAAGTATTTTTTTGTCCTCTTCCTTATAGATGTCATCGATGATCCAAAATTTTATTATGACCCACAATGCAGAGACTCCATCCTTCCAAGTAATCTTTTTGCCTTCTCTGTAGGTGCGTCCAAAATAAGAAATAGGGACTTCGAATATCCTCAGATTCCGCTTTGCAATCTTGGCGGTTATCTCGGGCTCGAATCCGAATCTTTTGGATCGCAAAGGCAGGCTCTTCAAGATAAAAGCCTTGAATGCCTTATAACATGTTTCCATGTCGGTTAGATTCAGATCTGTGAACCAGTTGGACAAGAAAGTCAGAAATGTATTGCCTAAGGCATGCTTAAAGTATAATACCCGCCTTCTTTCAGAATAGGCAAAACGAGACCCGTAAACAACGTCGGCCTCACCATCCAATATGGGTCTTATAAGTTTTTCATAATCGTTGGGATGATATTCCAGGTCGGCATCCTGTATTATGACGATGTCGCCTGTCAATTCATCAACACCCCTCTTTATTGCCGCCCCTTTCCCTTGGTTTACGTCCTGCCTGAATATCTTGATCGCATAGGA
>JAFGSM010000267.1 GCA_016934595.1 bacterium
CATGGTATGGAGCAGGGGCTGATCAAAGCCGGTCTGGTATTTATCCGCTACAATAAGGAGATTGTATCCTTCCCTGGCGAATTTTTCAGGAAGCTCCTTTTCACCAAACCCGTTTATCACTGTCTCCTTATACTCTATGCCTTCGTCTTTCACCACACCGGAAAATGCCACAAGGGTTTTAATGTCACTATATCCATTCTCCCTTATATACCTGTCAAACTCATTCTTGTATCTTACCGCGTGCAGCCTGGACGATGTAACAAGCATGGCCTTTGCCTGCCCGCCGATCTTTTTGGATACAACCCGCCTGAAGTGTTCTACCATAACTGAAGTCTTCTGGCTCAGGTTGTGGGGGTGAAGGGATACGAATCTTGCTATGGCCCTTTTTGCCTTTTTCTGGTCTAATTTCGGGTCATCCTCTATGGCCTTTGTCAGCCTGAAAAAGGTCTTGTATGTGGTATAGTTTCTCAGTACATCAAGGATAAAACCTTCCTCAATGGCCTGCCTCATGGAATAGAGATGAAAGGGCCTCGGTTTCCCTTCCTCATCCTTTTCTCCAAACACCTCAAGTGTCTTTGCCTTTGGCGTTGCCGTAAACCCGAAAAAGCTAAGGTTTTTATGCCTGCCCCTTGAAAGCATGGATTTCCGGATTTCATCTTCAATATCATCTGCTTCAGGGTCTTCCGCTTCCTCTTCCATGGCCTCTTCAAGGTTTTTGCCGGCCAGCACCTCTTTCAGTTTTCGGGAAGATTCGCCTCCCTGTGAAGAATGGGCCTCATCAACTATAACCGCGTAATTCCTTTTGGCCCTTTCACCATCCTCTTTTTCCATTTCAGCGATTTTTTCTATGACAAAGGGGAATTTCTGCAATGTGGTGATTACAATATTGGAGCCCTTGTAGATAGCCTCTGCCAGTTGCGCAGAATCCTTGTCTATCCTTTTGACCACGCCGCGTTTATGTTCGAACTGATAAATGGTGTCCTGAAGCTGGTTATCCAGCACCTTTCTGTCTGTAACCACTACCACTGAATCAAATATACGCTCATCAAGGCTGTTATGAAGACTGGATAAATGGTAGGCAAGCCAGGCAATGCTGTTTGACTTACCCGAACCTGCAGAATGCTGAACCAGGTAGTTTTTGCCGGCTCCATTCTTTTTGGCATCCGCCGACAACTTCCGAACGACATCAAGCTGGTGAAACCGCGGGAAGATCATCTTCTCTTTAATGCTCTTTTTCCCCTTTACCTCAACTTCCTCTTTTTCGATATGAAGGAAACGGCCTATAATGTCCATCCAGCTATCTTTAGCCCATACATATTTCCACAGATAGTCTGTCCTGTATCCTGAAGGGTTCGGGGGATTTCCCTTGCCGGTATTATATCCCATGTTAAAGGGCAGGTAAGTCGTCCTTTCACCTGCCAGTCTGGTTGTCATCCATGCCTCGTCCGTGTCAACAGTAAAATGGACAAGCGCCCTTTTATTGAACTGAAACAGCAGCTCTTTTGAATCCCGGTCAAACATATACTGGTTTCTGGCATTTACCACGTTCTGGCCTGTCATCTGGTTTTTAAGCTCGACAGTGGCAACAGGAATGCCGTTGAGCCCAAGCACCATATCAATGGAGTTTTCATTTTTGGTGCTGTATCTTACCTGCCTGGTAACAGTGAGGATGTTGGAGTCATACAACCACTGAGTATCCGGATTAAGACCTGTTTCAGGCTTAAAGAATGCCATTCTGAAATGGACGCCATAATCAGTAAATCCCTTTCGGATTACCTCAAGACATCCCTGATTATTGATAACCTTGATGATCCGGTTTATGACATTTGCCTCAATGCCTGGGCCATGAATAGCCTCCAGTCTCTGCCATTCCTTTGGCTGAGAAGTCTTGAGAAAGGAGATGAGGGACTTTTTATCAATGGCAAGCTCCCTGTCAAAATCCAAAGGCGAGCCTTTTACATAACCGCCACTATCTAAGAGTTCCTGTTCAATAGCCTCCTCAAATGTCTTTTCGGTATGGATTCCGGACATTATATTCTTTCCTCCCTGACATCTATCTTGCCGGTTACGACTTCACTTATAAGCGCTGTTCGATATTCCTGTAAAAGTTCTATTTCTTTTTCTGATTTGGAGATTATGGTGTCGATGCGAATTATCTCAGCCTCTATATGTTTAATTAATAGATTTTGTTCATCAAGCGGCGGTACAGGAATTTGTAGTTCGGAAACACCTACCAAATAAATTGCTTGTTGTGCACTTGATTGCGAGGTCAATAAAAGCTGTTCTTGAATTCTGGAGGTATTCAGCACATAGAATAAAAATAATGATGAATATTTCGCTATCGGTTTTAATAAAATTACACTACCCAATAAGCAAAATTTTTCATCTGTTTCAACAAGCCCAACTCTGCCTATTGTTGCCCCACGACTTACAAGTAAAATATCTCCTCTCTCTGGATCGCATCTTTTACGGAATTTATTACCATCTTCAACACTAACAAATTTATCTCCATCAAAATTCAGATCCCTCTCTCGTACATCTTTCGCTGATAAAAATGGCATGCCCTCTGAACTGAAAGCAGGAGAAATATGTTCGCCATCTGTTATTTTAGTTGTAGAACGCTTTAATTTCTTCACTTCCCAATACGCCGGTATCTCCCCCAGCCATTCAATCCCTGAATCCTTCATGGGGACATTGGGATCAAGTCCTTTTGTCACAGCCTGATTAATAACAGCAGTGCGTTCTTCCCTGAGAAGCTCAATCAGCCTTTTTTTCTTTTCAATAAGTGAATCTATCTGTGCGGTCTTGTGGTCGAGATATTTGGCTATTTGTTTTTGTTCGGGCGTTGAAGGAAAGGGATATGGAAGATCTCCAATAAAATTCCAACTCGCTCTTGGCATTTTGGCTCCGAATGTAGAACCATTGATTATGCGGATATATTGAGTTGAAATAAGACGATAAAAAGCGAAATCAGGATAGATATATTTGTTAGGCCTAAGAATAAAAATATCTCCAACAGCTGATCCTGCGAAAGTTGATTTCCATACCTTAGCTAAATAAGGTCTTAATTTTCCAAAAAGAATATCATCCTTTTCAAAC
>JAFGSM010000268.1 GCA_016934595.1 bacterium
CCTTGCAAAGAAACAGACCACGAGGCTTGAAAGTATCTGCCGCCATTTTTCTTCCTTGATCAATATTTCAACCAGATCTTCGGGGGAGACTTCCTTTTTTACAAGCGTTTTTTGATCAACGCTGTATCCTGCGTTGTCAAGATGGCTGTGCCTTGCGCCTATCAATGCGCCGATGTGCGCTCCGGGTCCTGTGTGATATCCCGGCATCTCGTTTTTTCCAAAGGCAAGGGCAAATTCTTTTCCGCCATATATGGATGCCGCATGCTCAACCCCCTGGCCAAGTGCCTTGTAGAAGGCATTAGGTTGTTCCACTATATAACGGGCGGCCTGTATATATGCCCTGTGATCGCCCCAGGAAAGCCTGACGTCCATGGTCTCCTTCGCTGATATGATGCTTTTTTCCATGGCCTCGGTAGCCCAGGCAAGGACTACGCCTGCGCTCATCACATCAATCGCCAATGACTCCATGCGGTCCATGAGTTTCAGGAAACCTTCAGGATCGGATATGCCCAGCATTGTTCCTATGGCATACGCCGGCTCATAATCATAGGATATCATGGATGTCTTGTAGAAGTAAGCCTCATCCTCGTAAGGTTCTCTGAGCGCTGCGATATGAATGCATCCCACAGGGCAGTTGGAACAGGCAAGCCGCCTTCCCAGATAATTCTTAGCAAGGGCTTCGCCCGAAATCGCCCCTGCATGCTCAAAGCTCGCAGTATTTAGATTCCTTGTAGGAAGCCCCTTGAATTCGTTTAGCGGCTGTATATTCTCCGCTGTGCCAAGATCGTGATATTTTTTCATGACAGGCGATTTCACGGCGGTTTCGTATATCTCATTGTACAATGCCTTATATGCCTTGATGTCAGCGACTGGAAGGGATGATTTCCCTGAGATGGTTATGGCCTTGAGCTTTTTGCTGCCGAAAACCGCGCCCAGCCCCAGCCTTCCGAAATGACGGTATGTCTCGGTTGTCACACATGCGTATGAGATGAGCCTTTCGCCTGCCCTGCCTATCCTCATAATGGTGCGCAGCCCTGAGCCAGGCTCATTTTCCCTGATGATGCGGCCAACGGAAAAACTGCTTCCCATCCCCCATAATGTGGACGCATCCCTGAAATGTATCTTGTTTCCATGTATTGCCAGGTAGATAGGGATCTGGCTCGCGCCCTTGATGACTATAGCGCCGTATCCGGCCATGCGTATAGCTACCGCGCTTCGGCCCCCGCAGTGGCTCTCGCCAAGATTCCCTGTGTGAGGGGATTTGAACATTGCAACCGTCTTGGAGCCAAGAGGAAACAATCCGGTCAGCGGGCCAACTGCAAGGACGATGGGATTGTCAGGATGGAGGGGATCGCAGTTTGAAGGGCATTCCTCATTGAGGAGCTTTATCGCAACCCCTGTCCCTCCCAGATATTTTTCAAAAAGGTCGGGTCTGCTTTTTACTGTAAAGGATTTCCTGCCAAGATCTATATACAGGACATTGGCCAGGGGATCATTCTTGAACATTTTCAAACCCCTCCTTTTTTTCAAGTCCCAGTACTCCGTGGGGACAAAATTTGACACAATAACCACAGTGGATACAGATCATAGGCTTATTTATCTCCTCATTCCAGAATATCGCCCCAATTATACATGCATCACGGCATTTCCCGCAGCCAATGCAGTTGTCTTCGTCGATGCTTACACCTCCCCCGTCTCTAAGGCTAAGTGCGCCTGTCGGGCAAACCTTCATGCAGGGAGGGTCAACGCATGCCCTGCATACAATCACGGTAAATCCTCTTTCCATGCCGCCTGCTGACATGACTCCAATACAGGTCTTTGCAAGGCCGGCCTCATCATGCCTTCTTGAACACGCAAACATACAGTTCTGGCAGCCCACGCACTTCTCTGTGTCCAATACAGCGAGCCTCATGTATAACCTCCATTTTTATCAGTTATGTTCTATGGATTTATAAATTATAAAGAGCCCTCTTTAAATTTGATTCTTATTTTTGGATGGTTTTTTCTCTTATGTAAATGCTCAATATCCTGTGGAAATAATAACTCATTGCCATTTATAAGTCTATTTTCCCATAACATATTGAGCAGGTACTCTTTTATTGCATTAAAGATCGGGAAAATCAAGTCCGGCCTTCGTGAATTGGGATTGGATAATAATGTTGAGAAACAATGTTGATGGCCTCGTAAAAAGTATTTTTAATGCAATGTTTAATGTTTTCAAAAGAACGTCCCTTTGACATACTTTGACATAGGTGGAAGTTTGGCTCCGGATTTGTTATATTTGATGAACAAATCTAATGGAATGGTCAAATATTATATTGTAAAGGAGCGGTGATGAAAGACAATAAACTGCGTATATTCCCAAGCGCTGATGAGGATGCAAGGAGTGCGGATAGTATCGTTGATACCCCCCAGACTATTTCTCCCAGCTATCGTCTCGCCTTTAGAGACCCGGATTTTTTGCTTAAAAATCAGCTCAGGCCGGTGAGGCTGCAGGTTGAATTATTGAAACCGGAGCTTGTTTTTCAGGAAAAGGGGATAGAATCAACGATTGTGGTTTTTGGCAGCGGACGTATCCCTGAGCCGGAAATCGCAAGGATACAACTGGAGAATGTGGAGGCCACTTCAAAAGAGGCATGTGATGATCCCCTTATCAAACAAAAGATCGGAATAGCTAAGAGAATGGTTGAAAAGAGCAAATACTATGAGGATGCCCGTCAATTTTCCCGCATTGTCTCATTGGCGAGCAAAAATCATGATAGCCTTCAGTGTATTATTATAACCGGAGGGGGCAGGGGGATTATGGAGGCAGCAAACAGGGGAGCCTGTGATGCCGGCGCATCAAGCATCGGCCTTAATATAGTCCTGCCTGCCGAGCAGATACCAAATCCCTATATAACGCCTGACCTTTGTTTTCAGTTTCACTATTTTGCCCTCAGGAAGATGCATTTTCTCATGCGCGCAAAGGCCCTTGTTATTTTTCCAGGGGGGTTTGGAACCCTTGATGAGCTGTTTGACGCAGTCACCCTGATCCAGACAAAAAAGATAAATCCTATCCCGGTCCTTCTCTTTGGCAGGGAATACTGGGAAAGGGTTATAAATTTTGAGTTTATGGCGGAAGAAGGGGTAATTGCATACGAAGATATAAAGATCATCCAGTATGTTGAAACAGCGCAGGAGGCGTGGGATGTCATAAAGGATTTTTACAACAATAATGGTAATAACAACAACAACAACAACCACAATAATAATAATAATAATAAATGATAGCAACAACCATGATATTGCCTTTAACAACAAAGGATGAAAACCCTAAAATGATCCGTTCCATGCCTTCCCCTAATTCAGGCATATCAACAGATGACGGATATGATGATAAAGAATGGAACACTTTAAAGAGAATGTGTTGCCAGAGTGAGGACGGCCTTTTTTGAAGGCCGTCCTTACTCTGAGAGATAAATCGTGATCAGGATGTTGCCTTATTAGAATTTAAAAACAGCGGCAAGACTCACAGCGGTTTCATCCATGAATCTTCCTTCAAGATTCAGGCTGAAATTCTCATTGACCATGTAATCCCCGCCCAAAAACATTCCGAAGTTGTCGTCTGACTTGTATGTAGTTGTTTCTCCGTCTTCGATATCTTTGTCTTTCACCCTGACATCGCTGTATCTTGCGCCAAGATAGGGCATAAAACTGCCCAGGTTCATTCCTATATATGGGGCTACGTGCCATTCATAGAAGGTAATTTCGCCTTTCCATGTGTCAGCGCCTGTATCTATCACAGCTCCATTGGCATTATATTTAGTAAATGTACCTGTGGTTGTGTAATCATTCTCATGCCTCATATACTGGATATTTCCGCCGACAAACCAATTATCCCCCAGATTGTTGGCTCCTTTCATGCCGAAGCCATAACCAAAGGCGCTTTCACCTTTTAACTTGGCGCTGCCTGAAAAAGTGCCCTTATCTCTAGGTGGCGCATTTCCGGTGTCAGCCCAAGTTCCGGTTACTTTTCCTTCATAATCGGCGTCAACCATGCCAAGCTTTATAAATATATCAAGGGTATCAAGCAGACCATAACTTGCCTTTAGCATAGTCCTGTACATCTTGTCTAATTCGATCTTAATCACCTCTGTATCAGAATAGGTTCCGTCCACTTCGGTCTCAGTAAGGCTTTTTGCATCCCAGTCAAAGGCAAGCTCCTGCTCCAAACCAAAGCTGAACGTTCCCTTGCCCTGTGTTTTTCCTCCGCCAATGCTCGCCGCCTGAACTGCATAAGGCAGGCACAGACATAAAGCAAGACAAAAAACTATACACTTCGCTTCCCAACCTTTCACTTAACACCTCCATGTTTGATTAATGATAAATACTCATTATGCTGTGGATATGGAAGCATGCCATCTTTAGAAGATGTGGTTCAATAACATATTGAGTAGTTACGATGAATGATATGATGAGTGGTTGAACTATGAAGAAATAAGAAACGGTATCCTGTTTTTATCACCCCCCTTGCAGAATTTTTTCACATTATAGATGATTCGAAATGAGGATTCAAATTACTCGAATTCGCCGCTACAGAAGGGCTTTCAGGAAATCCCGATAGGGGAGTGATGGTTATGTTCCCGATGTATGCGCAGGCCGAAGGGAAAAATGGGATTTCTTCTTGGTCAACGACGGGAGGCCGATTATCCGCTCTACATAAGGTTGATAAATAGTATCTTTGGAGGGTTTATTCATTTTCATCGTCGAATATCATGACAAATGACGACGAAAATGTCAATAAAATTTTGTCAAACGCTTGACTTTTATTTTAGCGCATACTAAAATAAAAACCATAGACAACATCGATGAGCTTACGCAGATATTCAAAATACTTGCAGTTGAAACAAGGATCAGGATCATTCGCCTACTGAAGGGGCGCACCTTGTGCGCAGGAGCCGTAGCCGCAAGGCTTGATGTTACCCGGGGAGCTGTGTCACAGCACCTGAAGGTCCTTCAGGGTGCCGGTCTTGTAGTTGCTGAAAAGCGCGGACATTATATCCATTATCAGTTAAATGAAGACACGATATCTGCCTGGAGAGATGCTATAAATGGACTTCTCGGATGGAACAAACAGAATCATGATAACCCGATAATCATGGACTCAAAAAATTCGCCAAACCTGCCGCTACGGCAAAGGCCGAAGCGACAGAACGATTTGAAAAAACTGTAAACTAAAGGAGAAAGAGTATGTGCATATCAAACAAGGGGTGCGGGTGCATGAAGCCTGAGGACAAGATAGTAAAACCCGAGTGCTGCCCGGATGAGCAGATCAGGAAATGCCATGGGGATGTGAAGGTGCATCCCTGCGTAGAGAAAGAGAAACCTGCAAAGGAGGGGAAAAAGAAAAATTAATAAACATTTTTTATGGAGGATGATACCCTATGAATACAGCGGCTGAATCGATTATCGAGGTAAAGGGTCTTGCCAAGAGGTTTGGGAAGGTGATTGCCCTGGACGGGATCTCCTTTTCTGTGAAAAGGGGCGAGATTTTCGGTTTTCTTGGCCCGAATGGCGCGGGGAAGACGACCACGATCCGCATCCTTACAGGCATCATTGTGCCGGATGCAGGGGATGCCTCCATTGCAGGCATCGATATCCAAAGGGATCCCCTCAACGCAAAGATGAGGATCGGGGTCATCCCTGAGCTGGGTAATATCTATGTGGACCTGACAGCAAGGGAAAACATCATCCTTGCCGGAAGATTCTATGGTATGTTCCGTCATGTGCTGGAGAAGAAAGCGGATGAGCTTTTGAAGCGGTTTGAGATTTATGAGCGCAGAAATGATCCCCTTCGATCCTTTTCAAAAGGGATGAAGCAGAGGGTCAACATTGCAAGCGCACTTGTCCATGACCCTGAGATCCTTTTTCTGGATGAGCCTACATCCGGCCTTGATGTCCAGAGCCAGAGGCTGATAAAGGGTATTATAGGGGAGATAAACAGGAAGGGGACGACCATATTCCTTACCACGCACAACATAGAAGAGGCCAATGTCCTGTGTCAGAGGGTGGGGATCATCAACAAGGGAAGGATCGCATCCATTGATACGCCCGAGAGTCTGAAGAGGACGTTTGAGGAGACCAGGTCTGTCACGTGTTCCTTTGACATGCCCGCTGATATCGCCCTGTTCGAGGGAAACAGTCTGGTGAACAGGCTGGATCGTATGGGGGACAAGTGGAGGCTTTACACAGATAATCCGGATGAGCTTGTAAAATACCTTGCATCCCGCGCAAGCGAGCAGGGTCTCTCCTTTACATCTCTTGAGATATGCGGGGCAAGCCTTGAGGATGCATTTCTCAGGCTTACGCAGGGAGGTGAACGCCATGTCTCATGAATGGCTAAACAGGCAATTTTTCCGGGGGGTCAGCGTGATCACCAGAAAGGATATCCGCATATATTATACAAAGCCCCCTGTGATCATATTCGGCCTCCTTTTTCCACTCTTTATGTTCCTTGCCTTTTACCTTGGAAAGAGGCTCGATTTCGGTCTTTTTTTCCCCGGTCTTTTGGCCATGTTCATCTTCTTTATAGCATCTTCGGTCGGCCCTCTGATCACCCCCTGGGAGAAACAGGCAGGCACCTATGAGCGCCTCCTCTCCTTTCCTGTCACAATCAACACCATAATCCTGGGGGATACCGTGGCGGGCATGGTCTTCAGCATCATGATAAACCTCGTTGTGCTGGCTGCTGGCCTCATATTCTTGAGGTATGACGTGAAGGTCATTCTCCTTGCAGCCGCAGTTATAACAGGCGCCTTTTGTTTCTCGTCCCTTGGAGTCCTGCTCGCATCCCCGTCTGTTCCTAATCCATCCTATATCATGATGATCTCAAGCCTCATACGGTTTCCGCTCGTATTTATAAGCGGCATATTCATCCCCCTTGAGACTCTGAAAGGGGTAGGATTGGCGCTGGCCTGCTGCTCTCCCATCACATATCTTGTTGATCTCATGAATCTTTGTCTGAGGGGCAGGCAGAGGTTCTCAATATGGGCGGATTTTGCCGCTCTCCTGTTCTTCACAGCGCTCTTTATAGCATCCGCAAGCGGGATTCACAGGAAAAACCTCATGAGGGGGTTGTAAGGCAAGGGGCTAAAGAAAGGGATAGTGTAGGGCGTTTAGCTAAGCCCTTTTTTTTCAGGTATAGCTTTTGGGATTCAAAGCCTTTGGATAAGGGCGTTTAGTGGATCCCCTTCATTAGCTCAAAAATCAGAGTGATCTCAATGATCATATGATCGTAGGAGATGCCGTCAGGGAAAGGGGGGAAGGGGACGCCTTTATTCACGGCGCTCACCGCTGCATCATCAAGGATAGGAAACCTGGAACTCTTTGTGACCTCGATGTTCTCTACCTGGCCGTTTCTGCGGATCAAGAAGCGGATGCCAACCCTTCCCTCCATGCCGCGTTTTACTGCAAGGGGTGGAAAGCTCTTGTGCCGCTCGATATGCCTTCTTATTAGGCCCTGATAAGCCAGGACCTGATCAAAGGAATCAGAATCGGGCGCTATCTTTGCCGGGTATTGAGGTATTTCGAACCCTTTTATCTCGCCGGCAGCAATGCCCCCGATTTTTGTGGTTTTGCCATCATGGACAGGTATAAGTATTGGTTCTGCTACATCTTGGGGGAATCTTCTTTTCTGGGTTTGCTGCATTACGGGGGAAGATGCAGGAACCTTCATGGGGGGTATCGGTCTTATTTTGGACAAAACCTTCATGGGCGTCCTTGAATCCTTTGTCTCCGGATTTGCCTTCCTGTAAGGCAGAGGGATGTTTCTAATAGGTCTTGCAGGCGCAAGATGCCTCAGGTCCACCTCGATCCTTCTCTCGTAGCGTTTGTTTATGATAGAGCGTCCGAGAAAAAAGAGAAGAACCGCATGTATGGCCAGAGAGACAAGAAAAAAATACCTTGCATCCTTATTTTTTTGTTTTTTTTTGATCATGTGGATATTTCTATTTATGTCCTTCATGCATTATATTTTTCATACCCTTGAGTGAAAACTTGCCTTTGTTGTTCGATAAGGGTGTTATATGAAGGTTCAACGTCCACTCCGAATGCCAGACATGTCAATAATCTGCCTCCGTGGCGATGCAGATATCTCGTGGTTGAGCATCGGAAGTCGCTTCAGGATCTCGCGGGGGCGTCAGGGGAGATGGTGTAGCTGATATGGTCATTCTTCGGCAGGTAATCCACCTCGTAAAAATCATGGGCAAGGTCGATGTCCGTCCAGCCTTATGCCTTGAGTGAGGACTGCTTCATCCATCTCCTTGTGCAGGCGGCGGATTTCGAAAATGTTATGGATTACCTCTCATCCGAAAAACCGCTTGTAATCATCATGGCTCCCAACCCAAAACCATGTAACCATATTACCGTCAAGAATCCCCAATGCTCTGTATCCCAACGTCACGCGAATTGGCCAGATTATCTCTTCTTGATTGATACATTTGAAGCGTAACGAAGGGTGGAATGGGGCCTCCGTCCATAGAAGATATGCCTTCTTCACCCTGTCCTTTATATTTCGATCAAGAGTGCGATACCGATCCCACAAGGATGGTAGGGTCGCTGAATTCATAACTTTTCCGGGTCAAGAGGGATTGCCTTACCTTCGGCGATCTCTTTCCTGGCCTTCCGAGCGGCAGCGACCAACTTGTTTTGTGCATTGGAGAAAGATTCACTCCACTTCCTCTCTTCCCGGATGTCTTCAATGTAGTATCTCATGTGCTCAAGCACCCGCTCCTGAAGTTCTTCCGGAAGTGTCTCGATCATTTTCGTCATAGTCGCAGTTATTGTTGATGGCATTATATCTTCTCCTTAAGACTGGGTTGATCTGCCATTTTGAGGCAATTGGCTATATACTCCACAGGAAGTTGCTTTTACTCCACA
>JAFGSM010000269.1 GCA_016934595.1 bacterium
TATCTTTTTCCGAAATGACAAATGAAAATTGCACCATTTTGGTTACACTCAATTGAATTCTTATGGCAATTCGGTCTTAAACCCAGTGTAATAAAAAAGCTACCCCGCTGCATGGCAGCGGGGTAGCAAGAGGCAAATCTTTAAGAATATTATCCGCAGTATTAGTTTTGACCCTGGCTCTTAGTCTGGGTTTGAGTCTGGGTTGGTTCCTGTGTTTGTGTACATATCCCGCTTTGGGTCTGGCTTTTAGTCTGGGTCTGAGTCTGGCTTGGGACCTGGGTTTGGGTGCGAATCTGTGTGCGGACACCGCTTCGTATCTGGTTTTTGGTCTGAGTCTGTGCGTAAACATTGATTGGAAGAACCAAAGCTATGGCGAATATTGCTACTATAAAACATACAAATAACTTTTTCATTTTTCCCTCCTTTTGATGTTGTTATTTTCTTTGCGCCCTCATAGATCGGGCTTTTTAAAACACTATATTTCC
This sequence comes from bacterium, assembly GCA_016934595.1. Classification (GTDB taxonomy): domain Bacteria; phylum SZUA-182; class SZUA-182; order DTGQ01; family JAFGSM01; genus JAFGSM01. The sequence goes on from JAFGSM010000269.1 coordinate 486, forward strand.
CCCCTGATCTCCAAATGCAAAAAATCAAAGATTCGTAAGGGGGGGGCATACATAAATACATAGAGTTTAAATTTTCTATAATCCACCTCCTTTCTAAGTCGATTCATGATCCATTTACACTGATATACAAATGATATAAAAAAAGGTTACAATTATCTTAACTTTTGCACTTTTTTATAATAAATAATAAACTCTATCCTTCAAGGAGATATGAGATTGAACAAAACAATTTATTTATTAATGCTTTTATAGGGCTACATGAAAATGAAAAAGTTGAAAATTATTGAAAATATTCTTAAAAACGGGTATAAACAAAAAATACTGATTTGTCTCGAAAATAGTATCCTATTTTCATAGTTCGTGGCGGCCTGAAAGGCCATGGGCGTTTGTCTCGAAAAGATATAAACCGGCATATATGGGTGTGATATTGATAGTGTATGCTTATAGACGTTCAGATAATTAATTACAAGAATATCCCCTCGAACTTCCTAATTTTATAGGGCTTATGATGACAGCAAAGTGTAATTAATTATCTGAAAAACTATAGAATGACAAAAATTGAATCCTAAAGGTTGGAGAAAGATCAATGGCTGTGAAATCTAAAAAACAAAAAAGGATTGCGATCCTGACTGGCGGAGGGGATTGCCCTGGCATAAATGCTGTAATAAGGGCAGTCACCAAGAAGGCTATCCTTGAGTATGATATGGAAGTTATTGGGATTGAGGATGGATACGACGGGCTCGTATATAATCGCCACAGGGAGATTAAATATGATAACGTATCAGGTATCCTTACCCTGGGCGGCACTATACTGGGCACATCCAAAAAATCCAACCCTTACAGGTTCGCCATATGGAGGGGCAAAAACCTGGAATTTGAAGACATGTCTAAAGACGCCATCAAGTGTATAAATGACCTGAATGTGGTATGTCTTGTATGCATAGGGGGTGACGGCACATTAGGCATAGCATACAGGCTTTATCAGGACGGCGTCCCTATTATCGGGGTCCCAAAAACGATAGATAACGACATAAGAGGCACGGATATAACCTTTGGTTTTGACTCCGCAGCCTCTATCGCCACAGAAGGGATAGACAGGGTTCACAGCACCGCCCAATCCCATCACCGCATTATGATCGTTGAGGTTATGGGGCATAATAGCGGGTGGCTTGCCCTTTCTTCAGGGATCGCCGGGGGAGGCGACATAATCATTATTCCGGAAATCCCTTATGATATCGATGAAATAGCCGGAAAGGTAAAGGAACGTTATAAAAAAGGAAAGAAATTCAGCATCGTTGTGATTGCAGAAGGCGCAAAACCCAAAGGGGGCGACATCGTTATTCAGAGGATGGTCAAGGAAAGCGCAGACCCAATCCGCCTGGGAGGCATAGGATTTATCCTGGGCGAGCAATTGGAAAAGATTACCGGATATGAGACGCGCACAGTTGTAATGGGACATCTTCAAAGGGGAGGCTCGCCTACACACTTCGACAGGGTCTTTGCGACCCAGTTGGGTGTTAAGGCTGTTGATATGATCGTGAACGCAAAATTCGGGAATATGGTGGGGCTTAAGGGGAACTCCTTTGTAAAAGTCCCTTTGGATGTTGCCACAGGAGGCCCAAAGAAGGTGCCTTTAAATCACAGGCTGATAGAAACTGCCCGTTCAGTTGGTACATGCTTGGGCGGCTGATATGGATGGACCTATAAAGGATAACCTGATCGCATAGGGATTCCCATTTTTTCTAAGCGGGTTTTTCAGTCAAGTTTAATAAAGTTTGCCCAAAGGGCGATAAGTCCGATAATTTATCAAACCTTACTGCCCTCTTAGCTGGCAGTTGTGATTGCTTAAAGCCCGTTGCAGGCAGACAGATTTGATACCTCGTAAAAAGTCATTTTGATGCTGAAAAACCAAGATTATATCGCCAAGACAGACAACAAATTTATAATATTAAACTTATTTTTAGGTGCATTTTAGACTTTTTACGAGGCCATCAAACTTATTTTCAGAGACATTTTAGACCTTTTACAAGGCCATAAGATTTCATCAGTTGAAAAATGGATAAAAACTCAAATATACGCAAAACAAAGATTGTATGCACTATCGGGCCGGCCAGTTCGTCTCCGGACAGGATAAGGGATCTGATCCTTGCCGGGATGGATGTTGCCCGTCTTAATTTTTCGCACGGAGACTGTGAAGAGCACCGCAAGATCATCCGTTCCATTCGTCAAATATCAAGGGAACTGGGAAGAGAGACAGGGATACTTCAGGACCTGGGGGGGCCGAAGATCCGTCTGGGAATACTTCCTGTCAAAGAAAGGGAGCTTAAACCGGGCGAAAAGGTGATCCTTGGCTACGCTCAAGAATCGGATTCATCCTTAATACCTGTCAATTATCCGTATCTGGCAGAGGATATAAATGTGGGCGATCCTGTGCTCATGGCGGATGGATTGGTTGAACTTAAGGTGGAAGAAAAACGGAAAGGACTGCTGATATGCAGGGTCTTTGCCGGAGGGCTTATTCACTCGCATAAAGGGATCAATCTGCCGTCAAGCGCCCTCAGGGTTTCTGCCTTTACTGAAAAAGACAGGGGCGATCTGACTGTAGGGCTTGAGGAGGGTGTGGATTTTGTTGCGCTTTCCTTTGTGCGAAGTGAACAGGATCTTGAGCAGGTCATTCAGGTTTTGCGCATGCAGAATCCCCGCCCAATGCTTATCGCAAAAATAGAGACACCCCAGTCTGTTCAAAGATTTGAAGGCATACTTGCCGCGGTTGATGGTGTGATGATAGCAAGGGGCGATTTGGGGGTTGAAATGCCTTTGGAAGAGGTCCCTATAATACAGAAGAGGATTATCCGGTTGACCCGCCAGTCTGGAAAACCGGTAATCACAGCTACCCAGATGCTCCGTTCGATGGTGAGTTCCCCCCGTCCTACAAGGGCGGAGGCAACGGATGCCGCTAATGCCATTTTAGATGGGACAGACGCTCTTATGCTCTCCGAAGAAACCGCGATGGGAGACTACCCGCTGGAAGCAGTGGCCGTTCTTGACAGGATCGCCCTTGCAACAGAACCATATCTTAAAGGGCATGACTTTTTACAGGAACCTATGCCTGACTTTCTGCCAAAGACAGAAGCAGCGATAAGCAGAAGCGCCTGTTTTCTGGCCATTGATCTAAATGCACCTGCTATTGTGGCATGTACCACCTCAGGAGGCACCGCACGCCTTGTCTCCCGTTTCAGGCCTGATAGCCCGATTGTGGCATTAACCCCTAATCTATATGCAGAACGTCAATTGAGACTGTCATGGGGGGTGATTCCTTCTTTGGTGGAAGGGCTTTCCGACACGGACCAGATGTTCTCATTGGCAAGCGCATGGGTCATTGAAAGGGGCATCGCAAAGAAAGGGGACAATGTGATTGTTACCGCCGGCATCCCTATTAATATACCAGGCGCCACAAATCTTCTGCGGGTTATTGAGATCAAGTATTGACGGCTTAACAACATATATTGAATGCCAAGTGAGATGTTGCTAAATAAGTTGTTGAAAATTAAGACTTTAAAAATTAGAAGATCAGAAAATCTTATTTGATGATCATCTCGTGAAAAGTCGAAAAACCCATTTTTTTATCATTCCTGCGAAAGCATGAATATAGTGTTTTCAAAAACTTATAGCTGGCTTAGACTCCGATTTCCGCCTGAGTGACAACAGGTTCAGTCAATTTTTACGAGGACATCAAAATCGGCAAAATTATTTATTTGTAATACAATATGTATTATAATTGATCGAGATTTCAGGATATATCGATTGAGATGAAAGGAACTTGTCTTGTTTTACAAAGTAGATGATAGGGGGTATAAACAAGTATTACCGGGGATAAAATTAAAAACTTTGGTATATGGGAAAGATACTCTTTTTTCAGAATTCAGAATGGAAGCAAATAGTATATTACCCCAACACTCTCACCCCCATGAGCAAACAGGTTATTTAGTGGAGGGCAGAATTAAGCTTACAATCGGGCAGCAAACGTTTGAAGCAGGGCCAGGTGATAGCTGGTGTATTCCAAGTAATACTGATCACAGTGCAGAGATAATGGAAAATTCTGTGGCAATTGAGGTCTTTTCTCCTGTCAGAGAAGATTATCTACCCGATAAAGAATGAGTCTATATTCTAATCGCATAGAATCGCATAGGAATTTTCATTTTTTTCTATGCGGGTTTTCAGCCAGGTTTAACAAAGTCTGCCCGAAGGGCGCTAACTTGAGAATCACATGACAAATCAAGAATTAGTCTAATATCATTCACTTGTCGTCTTCTCTGCTGGCGCACCGTATCCGTAAGTTTATAAAAAAATGTAAAATATAAAAAATGATAATTGATGGCGGAACGATGATCACGAGTCCAGATACTGGCTTAAGAGACTAATAGCCAGGGCGTCAGGACAAAGGATTCTAAATCCTGTTAATCCTGCTTGCAGGAGCGCCTGTCTCAATTGTGACATCGTTTCCGCCATATATTCAAAAAACATTAACAAACGCAATTAACACGAGCACTGTAAAAAGGAGCATTTTCTTCGCGGCATCTTTCATTTTCGGCAGTACAACCTATCGGAACATTTTATGAATACCGGGTTTGCGTTATGGAAATATGTTCATTTTGAAGGATGCCTTCTTCGGGACACTTTTTAGCGCCGGTTTTTGATAACTCTGGCTGAGGCAGAATGAATTACAAACTGCCTTTTAGGGGAGGGGAAGATATGAACAAGCATGTTACTCAAGATGACATCATATATTTAGTGGTGACGGATCGTTTTTTCGGCAGGAACAAGCGAACATCAGACCCATCAGACATAAGCATTCACGGAGGGACGCTGGACGGGATTATCGAAAAGCTCGGCTATCTTCTCGAACTTGGCATAACCACAATCTGGGTGACACCGGTTTATGAGAACATCCAAAGCCACGGCACTTCTGAACCCTACCATTACTATTGGCCTCTCAACTTCGAACGGATCGATAGGCGGCTGCTTGACGGCTCTCATTTGCCCACATCGGCGGACATTAGCACATTCGGAAGATTCGTTGACCTTTGCGAGGCTAAGGGCATAAAGGTGGTGCTCGACATGGTTGTAAACCATGCGGGATACGGGGCGCAGGGACAGTTCGACCCTACCTGGTTCAATGTCGGCGGCTCTGGCGACATCAAGGCGGAACTGGCGGGCCTGCCGGATTTCAATCATGATAACCCACAGGTACTCGATTTCTTCATTAACAATATCGAGGATTGGATCACCAGTGGCAGGGTCACCAATATCCGGATGGATACTGTCAAGCACGTTGAGCCCAAGTTTTGGCACTATTTTAAGTCCCAGATCCGCGGCGAGTATCCTGATGTATGTCTCATCGGAGAGGTGTTATTCGAAGGCAAGGAGGACGTCGGCAAACTTCTGGAGTACCAAAACTACCATGACTTCGATTCGATATTCGATTTCCCCCTGTGCACTGCCCTGAGGGCGACTCTTATCTATGACGAAAGCCTTCGCAACTGGCTTGCACGCCCACGGTTGAATGAATGGGAGACTTTGGGCGTGCTTGACGATGACAATCCGCTCACAGGTGGATATCGCAACGCGAACAGGCTTGTCACACTGCTCGACAACCATGACTTGGATCGGCGCATCATGAGCCACGCCAGGACAAAGCACACCGGAGAAGGCGCCGGGCTTGACTGGGCAATCAGGGTCACAAAGCTTTGCCTGGGCGCTCTATTCACCATGCGGGGTATACCTCAGATATACTATGGCACCGAAGTCGGGCTCGAGGGGTGGAAGGCTAACGATGACCGCGACTTGCGCCGCGACTTCCCATGGAATGTGATTGCTAACAACAACCACCCAAAACAGCAGTTCCGCAAAGAACATGAGATATACGAGTGGACCAGGGATCTTATACATCTACGCAAGGGGAGTGCAGCTCTCAAATACGGGACAACTATAACGATGTGGTCGGACGATCTGGTATATGCATTCTTGCGCATCGCCACGGATGATGTCGCCCTTGTGATCATAAATAATGGATACACCAGGATGTCAAATCCAATCCATTTGAACCTCAATCCGTCTGTAATCCCTCAGCGTGTGATTGACATCATAAACGGAGGGCTGAAACACTGGAAGACAGGACAGGCGCTTACGGTGCAGAACGGCAAGGCGCTGATTACGGTAGACGGCAAGGCAATCGATATCTTCTGCCGCGAAGGCTCGTGAGAGGTCTGTAATGTCCTTCGAACAGATGTTTATAAAGGAGCATATCAAGGCAGTTATCACTTTTCTTTAACATTTTTAAAACTTGTCAGGGTAAAAGTTGGTGTCATCCCGTCAGGAGACGACCGCTATGATGTACATGGTCATCCTCGATCTAAATAGCTGATGACAGCCATGCCAAAGCGGAAGCCACATCCGGATTTCCGGTATTTATGAGCGAGTTTAACAGAAAGGGATTATCCAATAAAGCAGGATTAAGTGCAATCAGGTTTAACACAGCGCTTACCTGGGGATTCCCCGTATTAATAATGAAGTCTGCTATTATAACACCCAGGATGGTTGTGACTGGCGCTGGGGCCAAAGCGGTCAGTGCTGAGACCGAGGCTATCGGACCAGAGGAAAAGGCAGGGACGGCCAGTGAAACAGGATTGGCAGGGGCGGGATTATAATATCCAGTATTATATAATGGTGGTAAAATCGGAGCAGGATAAAAATTAGGGA
>JAFGSM010000270.1 GCA_016934595.1 bacterium
ACCCTTGCCGCGCTCCTCGAGTCCTTCAAACAGCCGGGCCTCATCCTGGTGACCCTCCCCCTGGGCCTGATCGGCATGATCTGGGCCCTGTACCTCACCGGGAAGACCCTCGAGATTTTCGTGCTCATGAGCGCGGTCATGTTGATCGGCATCGTGGTGAACAACGCGATCCTGATCGTGGACCAGTTCAACATCCATGTCAGGGAGGGGGCGACCAGGCACAGGGCCATGATCAACGCCACATGTGAGCGCTTCCGGCCCATCATCATGATCACCCTTGCCGCGGTGCTCGGCATGCTCCCCCTCGCCATGGGCAAGGGGATCGGCGCAGAGATGCGGAATGCCACGGGCATCGCATCCGCAGGCGGCATCCTTGTCTCCGGCGTGCTCACCCTACGGCTCTCCAGGCTGCATAACTGCCAAAAAACCTATATTTTAATAGGGCTTAGAGTTATATGAGATGATTTTCGGGAAACATTTAAGCAATAGATGGGGTTTTTCACCCTTTCTTGCCAATTCGAGTCTTGACAATCTCGGAACCTGTTTAGAGTATTTTCGATTTTTTAAAGTATACTTTAAAAAGGTCTTGACTTTTTTAAAGTATACTTTAAAATAGTTAATATGATGAACGAGAGAGAAAAATATAAAAACTGCTGGGATGAACTGTCAAAAGACAATAAAATGGTCTTTATTTCAGGCCCGCGGCAGTCTGGAAAAACAACCCTGGCTAAGGAGATAATAGCAAAGGATTATCCCAACCTCTGTTACTATAACTATGATTATGTTGAAAACAAGGCCAAACTCATTAAAGAGCCCAGTTTTTTTCAAGACATAAATCGCCGTGACAATTCTATTCCATTGGTAATATTTGATGAGATTCATAAATATACTGAATGGAAAAACTATTTGAAAGGGGTGTATGATCAGTTTCATGATAGCTATAAGTTTTTGGTTTCCGGAAGCGGACGACTTGATGTCTACCAAAAGGGTGGAGATTCTTTAGCTGGCAGATATTTTTTATTGCATTTGTGGCCATTTACATTAGGAGAGCTTGCCGGCAATGATTCACATCCTGAACCATTTTTGAATAATCTCTTGCGGGTTCCCGATTTTTCGGGGGTTGCAAGATATAAGGAGATTTGGGATACATTAAGCTCCTTTAGCGGTTTTCCTGAGCCGTTTCTCAAAAAAGACCCCTTATTTTATCAGAGATGGATAAATTCTTATTATAAACAGCTTATCTACGAGGATATTCGGGATCTTAGTCAAGTGAGGCAAGCAGAAAACATGGGCACGCTTTTTTCTTTACTCCCTTCTAAGGTCGGCAGCCCTCTATCCATCAATCAGTTGGCTCTTGATATTAAAGTTTCCCCACAGACGGTTACTTCTTGGATTCAGCTCTTTGAAAAATTCTTTCTCTGTTTTTCATTATCTCCTTGGACAAAAAAAATATCACGTTCGATAGTAAAAGAAAGGAAGCTCTATCTCATTAATTTTACCTTGATAAAAAATGAAGGGATAAGGCTGGAAAATATGGTGGCTCTTGAGTTATATCGAGCTGTTACCATGTGGACCGATTTGGGATACGGGAATTTTTCCCTTCACTTCATTAGAAACAAGGAAAAGGAAGAGGTTGATTTCCTTATCGCAAGAGATAATAAACCCATCTTTTTGGTTGAGGTAAAAACAAAGGAAGAGAGTGTTTCAAGGCCATTGAAGAAATTTCAAGCCATTCTAAACATCCCGGCTATTCAATTAGTCGACAAACCTGCCATAGCGAAAATAGTAGATAATATATTGGTTACATCGTTGGTAACCTGGGTCGCCCATTTGCCCTAAAAAAGCCCGTTATAATTTGTTGCAGGAAGGATATGAATCAGAGAAATGGTTCACAAAGAAGAGCAGGTCACCATATCGCATTATTTCAGGTGATGTATTTCATGATTCCCAGTCTGGAGATGTTACGTCCGTAAGATACTTATGGTTGCCTTGAATGTGATCGAAAACTCTTAGGCAGGCTTTGCCCGTGCGTATGGCAGACGATAAAGGATTTTTTTGGCAAATGCCTTCCCAAGGGCACAGTCTCGGGAGCGGTTATACCCATTCAGACCTGGGGCGATAGGGCAGCCAATTTTCACACCCATCTGCATGGATTGGACTTTCCATCCCCTCCCCTGGATTGATACACAAAAGATGGCGCCCCTGTTCATGAATAAGGTCTTTACGATGCTTATGGCAGAGGAAAAGATATCCGAGGCCCTCGCTCAGAAAGTCGCTTCATGCCCCATTCGGGATTCAATATCCATAACAGGGTTGAGATCGATGCCGATGATACAAAAGGTAGAGAAACCCCTGCACAGTATATCATCAAGGCCACGGTCAGTCAGGAGAGGATGATATACGATAAGAAAAACCAAAAGGTGATCTATAAATCAAAGCATGGGACGATTGTATATGACCCTCTCGACTGGTTATGTTGCGAGTTCTCCGATCCCCTTACCAATAAAGGGATTTTGGAGTTTGTTCACCCCAAATGCATTTTCGTTTATACAAAC
>JAFGSM010000271.1 GCA_016934595.1 bacterium
CTTCAGGCTGTTGATGTAGCAGGACGCCAATAATTCCGGCTCTGCATGCTTTCCGTCTCTGTATACAGGACCTACTGTATGTATGACATATCTAGCTGGAAGGCGATAGCCTTTTGTAATCTTTGCCTCGCCTGTCAGGCACCCGCCTAAGGTCCGGCATTCTTCCAGAAGTTCCGGACCCGCTGCGCTGTGTATAGCCCCGTCTACCCCGCCTCCCCCTAAAAGTGACTTGTTCGCGGCATTCACAATGGCATCCGTTTTTTGAAGGGTGATGTCCCCATTAATCAATTCTATCCGACCGGAAGCATTCATATCTTATCCCTCATAACAATCTATTAAAAAACTCTTTGAATATAGCGGATTTTCGTCTGAAAATCCCTTCTGAATATTTTCATTCCCCTTTGTGAATCGAAGATTCATGGGCGTTTCATTTTTCCAAGCCTACGGCCTTTTGACCTTTTTTATTATACAACTATGCGGCCGAATATGAAAAGCCGGTTTGTAATATCTGCATTCATTATACATTGACTTTGAGTTATCTTACTGATATAACAAATGTGGCTTATAAAATTTTTTCATCAATGTTTTTTTATCATCGGCATCATCATTTATAATGTTATATAACGAATATAAAAAATTTTTTATATTTATATTCTTGTCCTTTTTAACTGTCCTATTCACTCCTCTAAATGTGCAGACCCAAGAAAAAGATGCTTTGGCGACTAATTATCCCCTGCAATTTGTAAGATATATATACGGAGAAAACAAAGAAGGGACAAAAGACACCCCGGAAAAAGGCGGCACTCCTGTATCCTGCGCACAAAACTCCAAAGGATATCTTTACGTGCTTTACTCAGGCAACAGGCACGAGGTTCAGGTCTTTGACCAGCAGGGCAACTTTAGGTTCAGATTCGGAAAAAGAGGCAATCAAGAAGGACTATTCTCTGCCTATGCATGCGGTTTGTCTATAAACAGCAAGGATGAAGTCTTTATAGCCGATGTCTTGAAGCGCAAGGTATTAGTATTTGATCGGGATGGAAACTACATAAGGTCATTTTCATCCATACAAGGCATTCTGCCTTCTGACCCTAAACAGGATATTCATCCTGCGCATATTGCGATAGATTCAAAAGATATGCTCTATATAAGCGACGGCAGCAATGGGCATGTTTGGATACATGATCCTAAAGGGATGTTTTTAAGGCATCTTGGCAGTCCTGAATCTGGCCTTTTTCCATCAGCGGGACATATCTCTTTTAACAGCATTGGCCATGCCTTTGTTTTAGAAGGCATGGCCAATCGTGTTCAGGCATGCTCGCATGAAGGCATGCCAGCCGCTTTTATCGGTGAATCCGGAAGCAGGGCCGGCCAGTTCCTTAGGATCTCAGGGCTTGCCATCGATAGCAAAGACAGAATATATGCAACCGACATCGTGCAATGTGTGATCCAGATATTCGACCAGCAAGGCAGCCTGCTTGGAGTGGTCAAGGAAATAGATGTAAATGGAGAAGGTCAAAAATTGACCGCCCCATCCAATATCTTTATTGGTCATGGGGATATTATCTATGTCGTGGAACAACCCCTGCACCGTCTGCTTGTTCTGAAAAATACATAATACTGTTTTAAAATAAACACTTATGACCATCCAGACAGCCATGGAAAATGATAATATAAGGCTATCATTGAAAGCAAATGGTTTTTTATTAAGATAATCGATCCATCAAATCAGAATAAGGATTTCATCAATCAAATATGGCATATAACTTGCTTGATATAAATCTTTATTGAGGAGTTCTCAGATGAAAATTCGAACCCAAAAATGTTTTTCCGGATTTTTTGAAATGGTCATTCACTCAAAAATTAGACATGGACACTTCATGCATGGATTGGCGGCCCGTATGTTTCTGGCTTTGTGTCTATTCTTGGCTGTCGTATTCGGTAAAGGACTATGTAAAATTTATGCAGAAGAACTGACAATGGAAGAGGTCGTGGCAGGGAGGAAAATCCTTTTTGTCAGAACCATATATCCATTCAGCACAGAAAAAGGCGAGACCTTGAAAGGGAATGAAAAGGGGATCCCGAAAGGGATTGCAATTGATGCAGAGGGCAAACTTTTTGCAATATTTTTGGACAGGATGAAGATACAGGTTTTTAATAATGATGGCAGATTTCGTTACGAATTTGGCGAAAAGGGGAAGGGGGAGGGAAAATATCTGCTCCCTTTGGACATCGAGATATCCGAAGACGGAAGGGTCTTTGTTTTGGACTCAAGGCAACAGAAGATAATAATATATAGCAACAAGGGAAATTTTTTATCCGAATTCTCCATAGATTATGGCCGCTCTGGCGGAGAGGTTCCTGTTACAGCAACCAAAATGGGGCTTGATAAAAAGAACGGGATAATATATATAGCAGACACATCCAACTCTGTGATTCGCAGGTTCGCATTGACAGGGGAATATATCGACAGTTTCGGACGTTTTGGTCATGGCGAGGGTGAATTCTCATTTCCAGGCCAGGCCGCGTTTAACTCATCAGGCAATATTTATGTCCTGGATATGGCAAACACGAGGGTTCAGGTATTTGGCCCTGACAGAAAATTCAAATCCTCTTTTGGCGGTTTCGGGGATCTGCTTGGGGAATTTGTTAGACCTAACGCAATTGTCATAGACAGCAAAGGGAGGATTTACGTGCTTGACCGGCTGATATCCGCGATACAGGTCTTTGATCAAAGTGGAAATGTGCTTGGGGTTATAAAAGACCTTGAAGAGTTAAATCTTTTAAAGGATGCCGCTCCTTTTGATATGGCCATAGATCAAGAGGACCGCATCTATATATCGGCGCAAGATTATCACTCTATCAAGGTAATTAAGGACCTTGAATGAGTTGTAACAACACAAAAACTTGGTTTTAAGGAGGCAGCTAATATATATATATTACATAGATAGTATTTAATTTTTAGTCTAAGGTTAATGGAGGCTTTAAGGATATGAAAAGGTTAGTGCTGGGTATTTCCCTTGTTTTATGTTTAAACATGTTATTTTTTTCAGCGGCCATTGCCAATATAACAGGACCGCATAATATATCACACAAAAAGGGCGTGTGCGCCAATTGCCACGTGCCCCATTATGCAAAAGGGGAAAGGATCTGGGCCAGAAATTTGACAGATAAATTCGGGGGCGTAAGAAGGCTTTGCAACAGTTGCCATGACGGTACCCTGGCTGGAAATATAAACAGTGGTTATGATGATCCGAATGTGATTACAATAAATTCCGGGATAGATACAGTTTTCGGCACAGAATATGAGTCTCATGTAATGCATGGCGCTGTCGATTTTCAAAGGGGAATGACAGATAAAATTATAGGTACATACGACTATGCAAGTTTTCCTGTTGATCCGAACGACTTTGACAATACACATGATCCGGCTATCAGTGAATGGGATAAAGGAGGAGAAGGCTTTTATTGCGGCAGTTGCCATAACGTTCATAAACAACCTTCGGGCCATAATAATGATGGCGACTATCTGCGAACAACCTCTTCGGGAAATCCAGGCAAACCGCGTGAGAGGGCCGATTTTTGCAAGCAGTGCCATAATCCTAATGAAACAGGCATGTCCCATTTCTCAAACACTAGATGTGAGGTGTGTCATCACCCTCACGAAGGAAAGGTAAGGGCTGTAGTAGGGATGAGTGAGAATGAAAAGAAGGCAGCTAGGGCTATCTTCACTGCGGGCGTGGTATCCGCACTGCCTTTTACGGCCAAACCCAATGTCCCTGAGATCTTGGATGATTCCCAAGACCTCGATATAGCATCATCCGCTTTCTGCTATGGATGTCACCAGCCGCGTCATCTTTTGGGGCCGGGCGATCCTAATTACACCATCTGGCTTGAGGTCGGGGCAGCCCCCATTTATGGGGATACTGCAAGCGATTTTAACAAGAATATTGATGTCAAAATAAAAAAACCATTTGAGCACCATCCAATGGGTAAAGAGGCTGCACTTAATGGAATGACCAAATTCCGCCACGCCACAGGCACTGCGGCTACAGAAAACCTTAATAAGAATGGGCAGATTACCTGCATATCCTGTCATGCGGATCTACATGGGAACACTGAAGGTATAATTGACCCTGTCAAAAGCAAGGAAAACAACTTCCTGAGGTGGGATTTTACAGATGATAATGCCTATTTCTGCCTCAAATGCCATATAGACAAGTCTATGGGGACAACCGAGAATGATTTGTATATCCAGGAAGACAGCAAGCACTTCTGGAAAACCGAGCCAACCATCTTATCGTCAGAAAGAGAAAGGGTCGTCTATATCAAGGAACTTGCACAAAATTATGAGACAAAGATACCATGCAGACAGTGTATGTTCTGTCATTTCATCCATGATGGCGAGGAAAGACAATCCGACTATCAATCATCTTTAACAATAAGGCCGGACGTGGATTGTCTTATGAGATTTCCTGCAAAGGTATTGATAACCGGAGAGAGGACCAGAACCCAAGCTGTATACTATGAAGACCTCTGTTATGGCTGCCATGGCGATACAGATGTCGTTGGCGGACATGGAAACGGAGCTTCGCCCAGCGCCTTGCTCAAGATATCGCCTGCTGATTTCCCGGGTGATTATTATTTTTCTCACCGCTTTGCGTCCATTCCTAAAGTAGACAGCCCTCCGGCGCAGGCCCTGGGAAAAGGCAAATCGTTTCCTTTGTCAGACGGCCCTGGCGACCCAAATGGTGTTATTGATGACTATGGGACGGAGGAAGGGGAATTCTATTGCGGATCATGCCACAACGTGCATGATAGTAGAGTGGAACCTTATCTTCATTATGAACCCGGAGACACAGCCATATCGCCTTATGCCCCCGACAGTTTCTGTGAATATTGTCATGATGCCGATTCAAGCACCTTCCAGTTTGTGCATAAGAGCCATCCGATCGATGTAAAGTTTGACAACACGCCTTTCCCTTCAGAATTCGACTCAGGCGGAAGCGGATCGGAATACGGCATCACCTATAACGGCTCCCTGATCTGTTTGACATGCCACAACGTGCACTCTGCAGCCACAAGCTGGACCGGCGGTGTATTGAATGATCCGAATAGCGGCAAGCACGGAAAGCTTTTGGTGATGGACAATTTTGACATCTCTTCTTCTGATGGAAAAGGAAGCGACATGTGCCAGAAGTGTCATACGTTTTAAACGATAACTGGATGGATATAAACAGATTATTTGCGGAGAAGGCACAAGTACAAAAGGGTATTTGTGCCTTCGGCTTTATATGAGCAATTAAAAAAGGCCTTTTTCTGCGGCCAAAGATAAGGGGAAAGGGATGAAATATAATCCAAAAGGGTATAAAAATCTTATTCACGCCAATATCCCTGTGATGTCCTGGATATATATATTAACTGCAATGCTATTGCTGCTTCTTTCAACAAATGCATTCCCTAAAGCCGCCGATAATTATGATAAAGGTGTTTTCAGATATCAATACCTTTACAGCTTTGAAACCCAAAAGGGTAAATATGAAAGGGCTCATGGGAAACCAAGGACGGCGGCGGTAAACTCTTTGGATCAGATATATGTGGTGATTCCTTATGCAAAGGAGGTCAGGGTCTATAGCGGTCAGGGAGAATTCCTGTTTGCCTTTGGCCTGAAGTTAATAAAAGGAGAGGATGAAAAAGGTCGATTGTCTGAGCCATCTGGGATTGCCATAGATAAGGAAGACATGGTCTATATAAGCGATCTTGAGCGTGATATGATCGTAATCTTCGACCAAAGAGGGAACTTCATAATGGAATTCCCTCTATTCCGGCCTGCTGGAAAACCAGATGCCTGCGCCCCGTTT
The DNA here is from genome assembly GCA_016934595.1 of bacterium. Classification (GTDB taxonomy): domain Bacteria; phylum SZUA-182; class SZUA-182; order DTGQ01; family JAFGSM01; genus JAFGSM01. The sequence goes on from JAFGSM010000271.1 coordinate 5,859, forward strand.
ATCTCCTATAATCCGGTTAAAAACCTGCTTTATGTCCCTGATCCATGCAATCAGATGATAAATATATACACCCCTACAGGCACACTTGTAAGCTCCTTTGGCCAAACAGGCACAGAAGTGGGCAGATTTGGGGGGCCTGCGAATTGCGCATTTAATAAAAATGGAGACATCTTTGTAGTCGATTCTGGCAATTTCAGGGTGCAGTGTCTGGGCCCTGCTAACGAACCTAAGATGGCCTTTGGCGGCGTGGGGACAACCGAAAAGAATTTTGTAAGGCCTTATGGCATAGCGATTGATTCAAAGGACAGGATATTTGTGAGCGATATAGTGTTGAAATCTATACAGGTGTTTGACGGCAACGGCGGCTTCATGTGCGCAATAAAAGAGAAATCCGCCAATGAAGAAATATTCAAACAGCCGCTTGGCATTTCTTATTCATCACAAAATAGACTATATGTAGTTGACGGAGAGGGGCAAAAGATCCATGTCTTTAAAATCGAATAACCTGTTTGATGCCGCCGTGATAATGATAATTATATCCGGCATAACCTTTGCCTCTTCAGGCGTATTTGCCTTTAACGGCCCTCATATCCTTGCCCCTAATCCCTGCGATGTATGCCACATACCTCACCATGCAGCGGATGACATGTTATGGGCAAGGGCGGCAGAAGGTCCTTTCCCGGGCGTAAAAAGGCTTTGCGCATCATGTCACGGCACCGGCCTATACGGGGCAAAAGACAGATACGGAATATTTGAGCCGGAAGGGGGAGTAACCTTTGACCACGTTATGGGCGAGGATGCATCAATAAATGGCCCAAGCCTCACACGTGATAATTGGTCTCCTTTTCCCTTAAAAACCAAGGAAGGGGGGGATGGTTTTTATTGCGGCTCTTGTCACGACCCTCACAGGAACCCTTATGAATCCATAGACGATCAAGGCGGGGGCGATTATCTTCGTGAAGAAACCGTTGGTTTTATCAAGTCTATTTCAGACAAGGAGACAGCTTTTTGTGTCCAATGTCACAAAGGCATCGTACGTGGCGACGCAAAAGGTCATGGGGATAAACACGGATGTTTTGACTGCCATCATCCGCATGAATCGCCAAACCCTGGCACAGAGATATTAATCGCCCCCCTGTCAGAGTTTACCGCCGCCCCGAATGTCCCCGGGTTTACTGATACAAAAGAAACAGCCGCTGCCTGTTACGGCTGCCACAAGGAAGGCTCAGGATTTGATGGGGCAGTTGGCGCACCATTGGCAGGGGATGACCTGCCTGTGCCAAGGGAGCACCATCCCATGGGTTTGGGAGCCGATGCATCTACATCAGGACACCAACCGACACAGGGAGGCCCGCTCGCGCAGTCAGACGAATTGTATTGCGGTTCATGTCATACAGTGCATGATGGCACAAACGCCAAATATATCAATACATCGGTCATCATCAGGTTTGACCCTGCAAACTCGGGCGAATTCTGCATTGCATGCCATTCAAACAAAACAATAGAAGACCTGGGTACCAGGGGAAAGGATCATCATCAGGTTTCGCCTTTTAACCAGTGCATGTTCTGTCACTCCATACACAATGCCCCAAATGACCCTGACGCCTTATATCAAACAGATGAGGATGATGCCTCGCCTGAAAATTCATCTGCATCGGTAGACGTGATCATGCGAGTCCCGCCAACAAACCTGGCCTGGGCCGACAAAAGCCTCGATACCGACTCAAGGGATTATGAGGATGCCTGCTACGGCTGTCATTCAACACAGGAAATAGCAGGCAAGGAATTCTCTCTGAACGAAGAAAACGCCTTGCTTTTTGACAATGTAAGGGATAACTTCTATTCACATAGGTTCAATGCCATCCCTTCGCCTGCGATCAAACTGTTAAACACATTTGAGGACCGGCTGCCCATAATCTCGGACGGCAAAGAAGCAAAGACTTTAAATGATTATAATGTTGAGGAGGGCAGAATATGGTGCGGGAGCTGCCATAATGTGCACAGGCAGAACCGGTTTACATCTGGCATACCTGTAGATTATGCCCAGAGACGATCGGCCTACCTGAGGGCTGAAAACTATGGTTCTTCCTTTTGTTACAAATGCCATACAGCTTATCAAGAAGGCATGGGTGTTGTAAACCATCCTCAGGATAAGTCGCTTGAATCGGGCATTCCCATGCTGTATTATCAGGGATACAGCGGCGGGATCGGTGGGCTGACCAATGGGATAGCGGCGTTTGACACGGAACGCGGCGAGGTTGTTTGCCAGACCTGTCACAGCGCGCATACGGCGCAAACAAACTGGGACGACATCATCAATGGCAGGCTCCTCGTCAGGCCGCTCGATAACGGATTCTGTCAGGATTGTCATATAGGCGATCCGCACAATCCCGAATCCAGTGCTTCTGAGAGCATCGAGGCAAACTGCCTCGGGTGCCACTCGACCCATAAAGGCCAATATAAAGGTATTTTGCGATACACTTATGCACCAAAAGCATTTACTGCCATGCCGAACGTCCCTGCTGAATCAACAGATCCTAATCATGTAGAATCCTCTTTTTGCTATGGGTGCCACAACCCTTTCGCTGCACAGGATTGGCTTGAAGCAGGCGCCTTGCCCATCTTTGGGGATGATACCGATAGCCCAAGGGAACATCACCCGATGGGTATAGAGGCTACAAAAAACAGCCCCAGGGCAAAAGAACCGCCAAACGCCTACTATGACAAATTCGGTCAAACGACCTGCAAATCCTGCCATCATGGCACACATGGACACGGACCTTTTACGGGCAATGAACAATTGGCCAAACAGAACTATTATCTGCGATGGAGATTGAATGATGAGTCAAATAAAGACCTGATCGATTTCTGCATAGCCTGTCATGACAACAAAGGTACGTTAAAAACCAGCCCCCCTGACAATAAGCACTACTGGACAGGTGGCAGTTCCCCTGTCAAGGATAAGAGGGGCGGATGCATGTTCTGTCATTTTACCCACGATGGAGAGGAAAGGCAGACAAGTCTTATAGATGGGATCGGCATCAGGCCGGATGTGGATGCGCTTATAAGGGTAGCTCCCAAAGAGCTCTTATGGGGCAACAGGGTTCGGGACGCAAACAGGGTCTATTATGAGGATATATGTTATGGTTGTCATGGAGACAAAGATATAGTTGGGGAAGGCTGCGATAAGGGTTCACTGCTGAAATGGGATGTGACCGATACCTACATCCACACCCACAGATTTGCCACACCCCCTGATCCGAATAATCCGCCAGCGAGGGTCATAATAGCTGGCGGGGAATTTCCCCTCTCAGACGGCGATGAAGAAGGCGAAGAGAAAACAAACAACGATTACGGCTCTGAACCTGGGGCGATATTTTGCGGGACATGTCACAGGGTGCATGACACTGCTGCCCATCCATATCTAAACTATGAACAAGGAGAACCTAAATCGCCATACGATTCTGGGGAGTTCGGTTTCTGTGAACACTGTCACGATGCAGAATCGGCCCGTTTCAAATTCGTCCACAAAAGTCATCCCATCGGCAAAGGCCCCAATCCGCCAGCCACAGAAAATAAATGGGAAGAGATTTATTGCTCTGGAGGAAGCGGATGCAGGGGAGGGATAACATATCCACAGTCGGAGACAGGAAATATGATTTGCCTCACATGCCACAATGTACATGCCGCTGCCACTGATTGGAAAGGGGACATTTCATCGGATTCTGACAGCGGGATACATGGAAAACTTCTTATCAGGGATAATAAATCTGCCGGTAGCGAACAAGGCAGTGATTTATGCCGCGATTGTCATAATTTTAATAACTAACAATAAGATGTTTATGACAGTGAACAATATTTTTTGTTAATAGAATACACGATTATAAATTTTTCTCTTGTAACCCCTTTCGGCATGTAAAATGCTTATTGATAATAAAGGGGTTTTTTATTTGGTTTGGTTCTGGAGGTTTTCTTAAGATGGTTAGGGAAGGTAATCTTTGCTTAAAAAACAAACCTTGCTGTTTGTTTTCATCCTTCGTTTCGCCGCAAAGCGGCATGAGGGTTTGGTTAAAATCATTGTTTTTGACCCTGATTCTTTCTTCTGTTTTTTGCCTTTTTAATATCACCCATCTTTTATATCCCCCCTTTTTTGCTCAAAGCCGTTCTTCGTTTTTAAACGAGGCCATTGCCCAGCAGGATGACGGGTTTGAAGAAAACGACACTTATGACAACCCTGCATATATAGGCCCTGGAGAATATTTTAATCTCCAGTGTTTCGATGACGACTGGTTCCTTGTAAACATCCCTGAAAAGGGCAATATAAAAATTGCCAATATAAAGACGGCTATCCGGTTTACAAATGGAAGCGAGATCGATAAGAATCTTGATCTTTTGCTCTATCCAGTAACCGGCACAGAACCCGATTATAAGAAAGACAGACTGGACAATTCCGAGCTGCTTGGAAATATAGAGGTCGTTTCTGCGTCAGCGCCTCCAGGGGCATATCTAATCCATGTATACGGCCCATTTGGCGCTAAAAATTCCTATGACTTGAGTGTCGAAATCCTCTATCCCTGCCAGGATGCCCCTTATAATTGGATCGATATAGACACGGGGAGTCCGCCACTGCGACTGGAAAATATAGGCGACGATGATTATGAGGCCATACCAATAGGTTTTGACTTCTGTTTTTACGGCCAATACTATGACACCATCAGGATTTCATCAAACGGATACCTTACGTTTTCCAATGATGCAACAAACCCTAACCCTGTTAAGGCGACCGATAAATATGCCCCTGCTAACAGTATCTTTCCGTACTGGATTGACCTTCGTCCTGACCTTGGCGGAGATGTCTTTTACAAACTTGAACAACCGGATGCGGATAATAAAAGTCTTATTGTGGAATGGAGGGATGTTCCAATCGACGCGTGTTCCGGAGGGATAACATTCCAGGCTGTATTATATGGCGGCACAAACCGGATACTTTTTCAGTATATGGACCTCGACTTTTGCGGCCCCAACGACGGAAATAGCCTTGGTGCAGGCGCCACGGTAGGGATAAACAGCGAAAGGAAAACCAAGTATTCAGACAGGATCGCCACGCAGTTTTCTTATAAAGAGAAAGCCCTGAATAATCAGTCTGCGATTGTTTTTACACCATCATTGGAGGCTATCCCTATTATCCCCCCTGTTGTAATTGACACCATTCCAAAAGACTGGGAATCGGATGTGGCTTTGGATTCAGAAATTATTATTATATTCGATCAGGTCATGTCACAGGATATCCTGAATGAATGCCTTATAAATCCTGACACCAATGGGACATGGGGCACAAAGACAGAAAACGGCCAAACAGTGTTGTCGTTCAAGCCGAATGACGGGTTTGAGCCTAACACGGCCTACACTTTAACAATAGCCGGTTCTGCCACCAGCCTGTATTACGGCACAGGGCTTGATGGAAACAATAACGGAGCGCCAGAGGGCACGCCTGCGGATGATTTCTCATTTCATTTTACTACCGCGGCAGCCCAGGTCTATGAGACCGACCCTCCGGTCATAACGATATCAGGGGCAGAGGATGGGGGTTTTTACAAGGGAAATGTTGATATACAAATACAGGTGTCGGACGAAAATCCAGACCCGAACGGTCTTAGCATTATATTCAATGGAAGCCATGTCTCAGCGCAATCCTTCAGCGTGGAAGAGGATGGTTATCATATCATCAGCGTTACCGCCTATGATATTTTCCAGAAAACGAGCACTGCATCCCTCTCTTTTACCATCGACAAAACACCCCCTGTTATTACAATCACAGGGGTCTCATGCGGCGCAACATATAACGTCGATTCGACACCAGTCATAACCCCAGTTATAAATGTCTATGATTTGAATCTGAACGTATCCTCTTTAGAAATAAAACTCAATGGCTTACCCTATGCCAGCAGTCAGGCAATATCCGAGCTAAACGACTATGAATTGAATGTCCATGCAGCCGATTATTCAGGAAATGCCTCTTCCAAAAGCTGCTCATTCAGTCTAAAAACATTTTCGCAGCAAGACGGATGGCAGGATTTTATTATCGATGCAAACTGTCAGGAAAGCCCCGCCATCACTGCTTTAGCATCCAAAATAGATGAAAATGGAAACATGTGGATCGGGTATGAGCCATATGATAATGGCACTGATATTGTTGGAGGGGGTGTATGCGCCTACAATATCCTTTCGGGCGATTGCGAATGTTTTGACAAAGGCGATGGCCTGTCCGGAAACACGGTCATGGATATCGTTATAGGGGCGCAGGGGGACATCTGGGTCGTCTCTGCCCCTGATAATACGGATGGACATGGCGCAGGCGTCAGCCGGTATGTTGGCAACGGGCAGTTTTACCCTTATTACCTTAATCAAACAGGGATAGATGAAGACGACCTTTCTCTTGTCACCGATATTGCGGTTGACAGCAATGGCACCCTATGGTTAGCTACAGCCTGTTTAGGCCTCTTCAGTTTTGACGGGGTCAACGCCAATAATTATGATGTCGGGGCGTTCGATTGTATTAATGATATTATGGAAGATGTCCAGGGAAGATTATGGATAGGTACCTGCTGGGAGGGCCTTTTCGTTAAAGGCCATGATAATCCTAACTGGAATTCATATCCTTATAAAGGAGAACACCTGACCGGCTCATACATATCAGGCATGAAAAAGGATGTAAACGAAAATATCTGGATGACAAGCGAATATGGGCTTCTGCGTATGGAGCCGGATCAATTCATTCCTGATGCCCCGAATGATATCCCGGTAGATCCGGTAAATCCCTATATCATTGACCACAATACATATTATATTTTCGTTGACAGCGGTCAAGGGATCTATGTATACGATGGTCAGGGATGGACCCCATTCAGCCTCCAGGGCAGCGGGATTTTTGCCTCCGAAGTCATTGCTATTCTGTTAGATCCTTATGGAGATTACTGGATTCATTCGGACTCACGGCTGACGCACCTTAATTCAAGCCCGCCTAAGATTGCGGATATAAATGGTCAGGGACAGACAAAAACAAATCTGCCAATAGACACCAAGATAATAGTGGAATTCAGCGAACCTATGGACAAAAAATCCGCAGAAGACGCCTTTAAGATGAAGGACATGGTCGATTGGGATACAATACAAGGCACCTTTGTATGGAACAGCGACTCGACAGTAATGACGTTTGTCCCTCTAAACGAGCTTTCATACAATACAAGCTATGAAATCTCGGTAACCGAAACCATAAAGGATAGATATGGGATGCTTATTCCCTCTGTAATTCCTTCCTTCCAGGTCTCCACAATGTCCAAATCCGGGCAAACCCAGAACCCAACCCAAACCAACGCCCAAACTTTTAACTGGCCATATTTCACTGGTTACAGGAACTGGAATTTACAGTATCCCAACATTTTCGGTGCATTAACCCCTTTAAATGTCTCAAACCTGTCCTATTCGTTGACCCAAACAGATATAACCCCCCGATATATTCAGCAGGGGACGGGTTATTATTTTTACCAGCCTCAGACATCAACCATGACAAACTATCAATACAGCCAAATTCCTTATTACAGCAAGATCTACCCTAATTTGCTGCAATCAGGATACTACCAAGGCTCTGGCGCAACTTTTCCATCTTCCGCCCTGAATATATCATCCAATATCTATGGGTCACAATGGGACAGTTGGAAAAAATTCCTTTTCTACCATGGGGCTTATCCACCTTCTGAAACACGTATCATCTTTTTCTCTGGTGACAGCGGTTCATTCTTTTTCCCGAAATAGGGGCACAGCCTCGGATGGGTTTACCGTCAGGACCTTCTGCCTTTCAATCAAAACCTGACCTGGCTTCATTCCCTTTGGTTTTCGAACAAACTTTTTTCTGGTGTAACAAACTGAAACCTTGTCTTCATTCCGCTGACGGCTAAAGAAGGCTGCTAAACAAGCGGTCTTCTTTAATATATCAAAAGGTATATCATCCAATCTCTTCGGATTTCTCAAAACTACATGCGAACCTGGTGCATTATCAACATGCATCCAGACATCCTCAGACTTTGCCATCTCCATAGTCAAATAATCATTTGCCTTATCAGTTTTGCCAACCATAATATCCCATCCTTCATCCAACTTGAATAATCTTATCCCGGAGAGCCTTGTGTCTGTTTTTTTGCTGGAATCTTTGCTGTATGAATCGGATATTTGCGTAATCCTTCTACTGTCATTTACTAATATCGGCTTCAGAATTCTATTTAATTTCTCAAGGTCTTCCTGGTTTTCAGCCGCATCAAGCAATGATGCCAGCTCGTTAAGCCGATTGACTATGCCGTCTGCTTCTGTTTTTCTTTCCTGAACCATAGCAAGACCCCTCCTTGCCTTGCCATATCTTTTAAAGAATGCCTGGGCATTTTGAATAGGGCCTTTGGCGGGATCAAGCGGCACTGTTATTGTGCCGCCTTGATAAAGATCTGGAAGGGTTATCTCGGTCATGCCCTTGTGTATAAGATTCAGGTGGGCCATAAGCAAATCACCGTAATCCTTGTCCCTGTCCGCCTTCTTAAAAATATCAAGATCTCTGTTCAGACAAATGAGCCTTTTTTGGTATCTGCCTTGCGCCTTTCTGATGAGGCTCCGTATTGCCGCCTTTTGCTGACGGAATTTCCATATCCGTTCAAAAAGCATGTAAAAATACCCTGCCGCCTCATTCATAGTTGAGAACTCTCTTTGCTCTAAATATTCTGTATCCCTCGACTTGAGATGGAAACTCGATAAAGCTACAGGCATGTCTGTCCTTTTATCTATAATTACCACGGGATGGACAGCAGGAGATCCATATTCTTTAAAAACCTCTTTCGTATTCTCCCATAGCCTTTCAATAGTAAACGAATCCGTGGCGCAAACACCGCTTTCCAATCCGGTTCTGTAAACGATCTCTTCTGCCATCACAGGACTCAATCCAAGCAGATTGCGGGTCATAAAGCCATGCAAATCCTCCTGCAGTGTTCTTTTTAAAAGGATTTCTCTCCATTTATTTTCATCGATCTCAAAGGGATCTATTTTTGAAGGGCTGAGCAATGGCCGGTATGTTTCTCCTGGCATGACATCCCTGCCTCCGCCTTTATATGCCCTCGAGCAAGCGATTATCCTATTTTCTTCAGATTCTAAAAGAAAAAGCCCGGCGTTATGACTGATAAGCTCTGCTGTCAGAATAAGCCTTTGGAGTTTATGCCCCGCCTTTCGGGGTACAATTATAAACCTGACGATCCTTTCCATCCTGTCGACTTCGATTTCTTCTATGTCGGCCCCTGTAAGGTTTTTATTCGCTGTTAGACAAAAAGGCATTTTTAGAGGTTTTCGACAAGGGGGAGTTGGGCTTATATATAAACCTGGATAACGGTCACTTGTTGAAAACACAAGCCAATTATCAATTTTCCCTTTTATCTGAATCCATGTTGTATGGGCGTCGGTCTGATTTATCCTTGTTATCCGGCCTGGGCAGAACCAGTTCCTTAGCTCCTCAACAATGGCTTTAATTACAAAACAATCCAAATCCCTATCCCCTTTCTCCTTTTCATTTCGACCTTATAACAGAGATAATTCATAGAAAATATACTCCTTATCGCCTTGTGAAAAATTTTTATGACATCCCATAATGCATATTTTTTATGACTATTAAAACAAATCCCTTCTGCAATTCCAAGTTTAAATCTTAAATGCCATTATAATATATTGATATTTATATTATAACAGATACGTTAATCATATTATAAACAGATGCCTATAGTGTTTATATCCTGGCACTTTCCTTGCTAATCGTATTTGTGATCACAGCTTGATTTAAATACCAAAAGGTAAACATTTGGATAATAGGGCGTTAAATAATTAACATGGTTTTATTCAAGCCATATCAAAGGGAGGTTAAAAAGATGCATAGCAAGCAAAAGATTTTTTTGATATCAATTATCCTTATGATGCTTTTATCTTTAATTATTTGTCCTGAGCAATGTCAGTCATACTACGGTTCAGTTTTTGGCTCAAGGCCGCTATATGGTATAACTGGGTTATACGGCCTTGGCGGCCTTTATGGAATGGGTTTATATGGCTTAGGCGGGTTGAGCGGGCTTGGGCTATACGGGCTGGGCGGATTATATGGACTGAGCGGTCTTTATGGAATGGGTTTATATGGCCTGGGC
>JAFGSM010000272.1 GCA_016934595.1 bacterium
AGTGTCTGTCATAGATGGTGTAATTCCCTAATTAGACTGAATGACTAAATGGCGCTAATAGGGGTTTTTAAGACAGACACTGAGCAAAACTTCCATAGGCAGGCCCTCCTTTCTGTCTTTGAGATTTGATCCCACATTTAAACCACTTAAGCCAATAATACATTGGCAGCCCTCTCCTTAAAATAAAATGCAGAAATGTTTTTTCTTAAAACGCTCATGATAATTACGGGTAGCACGAATAACAAAAGTAGAATCCATTTTCAATGTGTTCTTGAGCAGTTATGAGAAAGACAAAATTGCCGCCAGGTACTCAGCTTTTATCAATTTGTTTAGGTTATATTCTGAAATGACATGAACATGCCTATAATAAATAATAGTCCATTATTTAACATTTTGTCAAATGAGAACAAGTAGTTCTTTTTATTGTAACAATATATGGTTTTAAATAGATATGCTTTTTAACGATGTATTTGATAGTACTTTCCCTGATATCTTTTATAGGGTTTTGCCTGATTGTGAGAAATATTATAAATGATAAACTATATATTATAGATATATAATACGATATCTATAATAGCAGTAATCTTAAGATCAAATTTGAGGTTGTGCAAGGCATAATAACTAACAAAAAAAGTCATTAGTTCAGGACAAAACGGCATAATAGACTAATGGGGCGGTCAGATGCCGTTTTTTGTTATTAAATCAGTTAATTGGTTACAAGAAAGGAGAATGTGGTACATAATGATTAAGAGATTTATGGTAATGCTGGCAATAGCTATATTCTTATTTCCTTCAATTACATGCGCGCTGCTTGTGGATCCCGGTGATTATTTTGGTTTCAGATCAACACCTGACTCAGCCGGAATTCATGGGATATATGGCTGGGATAGCGCTAATGGAGGCTTTGCGGTCTCATGGGCTATCGTAGATCAAGGTACATATTTCAGTTACGCTTATACTTTTTCTGATGAGAACGGTAATATACCGCTGCCCCAAAATGCGCTAAGTCACTGGATAATTGAGGTGAGCGATATTGTCACTTCGAATAATTTCGATTGCCTCTTTTGGAATTTCAAGTATGATGACAATCCTATTTCAGATGCTGATATTTATGGCCCCCAGGATTGGAGTAAGAGCCCTGGAAATCCAGATATGCCAGGAACAATTTATGGCGTAAAATTGGATGATGTCCCAGACGGCACAATAAAGATTTCATTTGACAGTTATCAGCCCCCTATGTGGGGAGACTTCTATGCGAAAGACGGCGGCAATCCCAAAGCCCAAGCCTGGAATATGGGATTAGAGTTGGGCATTGATCCTTTAGCTAACAACCTCATCAATTTTATCCCTGTGCCCGACACAGGCACTCCTATCCCTGAGCCTGCCACAATGCTTCTTTTGGGGATAGGTCTGATCGGAATTGCAGGATTAAGGAAGCGAGGTTTATAATAAGGTTTATAAAAAGATTAATCCGCTTTTCAATTATCAGAAATACACTATAGAAAAGACAGGGCATTTAATGCCCTGTCTTTTTTGTCTTTTAAAAATAACCCTATTCTGTAACTGCTCAATATGTTATAGGAAAATAGGCTTCTAAATGGCATTTAGTTATTATTTCCACAGGATATTGGGCAGTTACCCTATTCTCCTTAAAAATCTGAATTTTTCTTGCTCACTGGATTTAGGTTTGTAAGATTTGATAAAATATAGGCCAAAATGTGATTGATATCTGTGGAGGAACAGGCATTGTATCTTTCAGGTTGTTGTGGACATAGGAATATGGTGCTGATTGGAATGCCCGGGGTAGGCAAAAGTACGGTTGGGGTGATATTGGCCAAGGTCATGTTGCGCGGCTTCATTGATACCGACGTCTATATTCAAACAAGGGAGGGAAAGTCGCTTCAGCAAATCATCGATGAAGAGGGCTTAGATGCCTTTTGCAAAATCGAAGAGAGCCATATTATTTCTATTAATTGCAGGGAAACCATTATTGCTACCGGAGGGAGCGCCGTCTATAGTGAACCTGCAATGAGCCATCTTAAAAAATCAGGCATACTGATACATCTTTATTTGCCATTAAAGTCGATTGAAAAGAGATTGTCGAATTTCGGGAACCGTGGCGTAGTTATGAAATCAGGCCAAACCCTTGGTGAATTGTTTAATGAAAGGCTTCCCCTTTACAGGCACTATGCCGATTTTGCCATTGACTGCTCAGGAAAGGATCATGATGATGTTGTGTGCGAGATTCTTTCAAAATTGAAAGGATATGCCTCCCGAATCTTATGTTAAGAATAAAGTGAAACGCCCATGAATCTAAGGAATTGACCGCAAATAACTTAAACAAATTTAGACCTTAACCTTGTTTTCGATATATAAAAGCCTCTGGGGCATGTATAAGTTATTTGCGGACGGATTCTAAGATTAATAAAGGGGGATGAAAATAACCTTTTTGTCATTCCGGCGAAGGCCGGAATCCAGGATTCACAGATGAAATCTTACAAGCATCTTGAAGAGGGGAATGATTATGAAGGCGATAGTTACTGTGATTGGAAAGGACAAGGTAGGGATCATTGCGCAGGTAAGCGCTGTCTTGGCAGAAAATATGGTAAACATACTCGATATAAGCCAGACAATACTTCAGGATTACTTCACGATGATCATGCTGGTAGATTTGACGAACATGAAGATATCATTTTCGGATATGAATAAGATATTGGAGGAAAAGGGCAGGATCATAGGATTGCAGATCAAGGTACAGCGTGAAGAGGTCTTCAAGGCCATGCATCAGGTATGAGGCCAGCAATTTACAATAATCCATTATTAAGATGAACACCTTTAAACAGAGTGAACAGGTATAATCATGATAAATCCAAATGAGATTATAGAAACGATCCGGATGATAGAAACCGAGAAACTGGATATCCGGACAATCACTATGGGAATATCTTTAAGAGATTGCAGTGATCCCGATGGGAAATCAGCCAGAAAAAAGATATACGACAAGATCGCCTATTTGGCTGAGAATCTTGTAAAGACAGGCACAGAGATATCCATTGAATATGGTATCCCCATAATCAATAAAAGGATATCCGTCACCCCCATATCCATTGTAGCTGAATCATCCAATGATGATGACTATGTCGCATTTGCTCAGGCCCTTGATAGGGCTGCGCAATCCGTGGGAGTAAATTTTATCGGGGGATTCTCAGCCCTCGTGCATAAAGGATATACAAAGGGGGATATGAAACTTATAGCATCGATCCCCGAAGCCTTGGCGATTACCGAAAGGGTATGCTCATCCGTAAATGTGGCTACCACAAAAGCGGGCATCAACATGGATGCGGTAAGACATATGGGAGAGATAATAAAGGAGACTGCACGGCTTACAAAGGATCATGATAGCATTGGATGCGCGAAGCTTGTTGTGTTCGCAAATGCAGTTGAAGACAACCCTTTTATGGCCGGGGCGTTTCATGGCCTTGGGGAGCCGGAATGTTCCATCAATGTTGGGATCAGCGGCCCGGGTGCAATAAAGACGGCCGTTGAAAAGGCGAAAGGCGCCAATTTTGACACAGTCGCTGAAGCCATAAAACGGACTGCCTTTAAGATAACTAGACTGGGGCAACTTGTGGCGCAGGAGGCATCAAGGAGGCTTAATGTCCCTTACGGGATTGTGGATGTATCGCTTGCCCCCACTCCAGCGATAGGAGACAGCGTGGCGCGGATTTTAGAGGAAATGGGGCTTGAGGCCTGCGGCGCCCCTGGCTCGACTGCCGCCCTTGCGGTATTAAACGATGCTGTAAAAAAAGGCGGGACAATGGCCTCATCCCATGTAGGGGGATTGAGCGGGGCGTTTATCCCAGTGAGCGAAGATGAAGGCATGATGTGCGCTGTAGAGAAAGGGGCCTTGAACATAGAAAAACTGGAGGCAATGACATGCGTATGTTCTGTAGGGCTTGACATGATAGCCGTCCCAGGAGATACAACCGCTGAGACCATTTCCGCTATAATCGCAGATGAAGCTGCCATCGGTGTAATGAACAATAAGACTACGGCAGTTAGAATCATACCGGTTGCGGGAAAAAAGGCAGGGGACATCGCTGAATTCGGCGGCCTGTTGGGAAGGTCGCCTGTTATCAAGGTTAGCGGATTTTCAAGCAGCGGGTTTATAAAAAGGGGCGGAAGAATTCCTGCCCCAATAAACAGCCTAAGAAATTAAAAAAGTTTTTATTGTTGATTTTTTATGGTCTATTCTATAATTCCATAATATATTGGCAACCTGTCCTTAAAACTTCCTTCAATTCATCAAGATAAAACCAAAAAATGAAAAGATCGGGGCATTCCTTACATCTGTTTCTTATTATTAAGATAAGCCGAAATTAAAAAAATCGTATAAACAATAAATTGCTGCACAATGTCATTAAGTTAAGTATCTTATACATGTAAACATACCTTTTTTAAAGGGATAGTCTGGTTGATTTAAGCCTTAACTTAATGACATTAAATTGCTGCATACTAATGAATATGGGGATAGTATTTAAGATTAAAGAAGTATTTAAAAAATTAATATAAAGAATAACTGACTTATTATTGTATTAGAGAAGTATTTTTTGTAACAAATCATCAGATTTATTAAAATCAGAAAATACTAAAATAAACAACTATGATAATATCACAGGCAAATAAAACATTAAAAAGACTTGATTTTAGAATAAGGATTATATTATTATATTAATTGTAACTGCTCAATATGTTATGTAAAAATAGATTTCTAAATAGTAATGATTATTTCTTGCACAAGATATTGAGCAGTTACTATAATTGATAGCTTAAGTTAATATTACTAATTTAT
>JAFGSM010000026.1 GCA_016934595.1 bacterium
ATAAATTTGTTATATATTTTGACGATATAATCTTGGTTTTTCATCATCAAAGTTACTTTTTTCGAGGCCATCAAGAATAATTTTTGGAATTTCTTAAGCCTGCGAAAGGGATTGAATGACTATGAGGGTCTTAAACAGGAAGCTTATAAGGGATATGCTAAAGGCCAGGGGACAGGTGATAGCTGTGTGCGCTGTCATTATGTGCGGGATCGCAGGCTATTCAAGCGTCCTTTCGGCATTTCGCAATCTCAAGCTTACCAGGGACACCTATTATAAAGAGTACCGCTTTGCCGATTTCACCATAATGATGGAAAAGGCCCCGGTTTCCGCCGTGCTTAAAGTCAGGGACATCTCTGGCGTGGCTGTTGCCCAGGGCCGTATAGTCAAGGATGTGAATCTGGATATCCCTGGATCAGATGTCCCTAAGATAGGACGTATCATTTCCCTGCCGGGGATGCGGCAGGGGCTTGTCAATTCGATTTACCTTGCCTCAGGCCGCTATTTCTCCGAGGCGGCCATGGATGAGGTGATCGTAAATGATTCGTTTCTCAAGAAAAACGGGTTAAGGATAGGGGACCGCATTCATGTCTTGATCAACAATAAAAGGCAGTCGTTGCGGATAATCGGCACGGCGCTATCTCCGGAATATGTATATATGGTAAGAAACAGCCAGGAGTTCATACCGGGCCCGGAGCGTTTTGCGGTTTTGTGGGTGAGGTATGATTTTGCTGAGATGGCTTTTGATATGGGCGGGGCTTGCAACGAGATTGTGGGGCTTTTAGAAGATGCAGGACAGGTGTATTCCCAGAAAATTCCTGAACGATTGAAAATAGGATACAGGCGAGGAACCGATCGCCTGCAGCCTGAAGATTCTGCCCATACTTTTTCAGCATGCCTTCGATCAGGGGATGCGCTTGATGATATAACGGCGCTTGCAGAAAAGATGCTGGAGCCTTACGGCTATTTTACCACTGTAAAGCGGGATGACCAGCTATCAAACCGTTACCTTTCTGATGAGATAAAGGGACTTGCGGTTACAGCCAGGATCTGGCCCGGTTTATTCCTTTGCGTTGCCGCAGTGATACTTATGATAATGCTGGGCAGGATGGTGAAAAGGGAACGTACAGAGATCGGTATTCTAAAGGCATACGGCTATTCAAGATATTCCGTCGCCCTGCACTATGTCAAATTTGCCCTTGTCATATCCACGGCTGGCTCCATACTGGGTTTCATATCAGGGCAGTTGCTTGGCAGGGGGATGATCGGGATGTATGTCCGGTTTTTCCAGTTCCCTGTGCTGAGGCACCGGTTTTATCCGGATATCTTTATTACATCTATTATTATCAGCTCAATATTTGCTCTGATTGGCGCATTAGGGGCTGTGGCAGGTACGTTCAGGATTTCGCCGGCCGAGGCCATGCGCCCTGAATCCCCCGCTGTATACAGGTCAATCCTTCTTGAGCGGTTGGGCATCCTTTGGGGCAGGCTTGCCTTCACATGGAAGGTAATCATGCGCAATATATTCCGTTACAAGTTCAGGTCATCATTCACCATTTTTGGTGTGGCAATATCAACCGCATTGCTTCTTTTGGGTTATTTATCGGCAGATTCCATGAGTTTTTTGATAGATAACCATTTCAAGGAGGTTCAGAGAGAGGATGTCAGGGTTTCCCTTGAGGGCGAACGTCCAAAGGATGCGCTTAGAGAATTGCAAAGCTATGAAAATGTGATCAAAGCAGAGCCTTTATTCGAGTATCCCTTTACACTGAGGTCCGGCTGGAGGGAGAAGGATCTTCTTATCACAGGGGTGATGCAGGATTCGGATATGCTGCATATCCTGGGCACGGGTGGCGAAAGGATTTATACGCAAGGAGACGGATTGATCCTGAACGACAGAACTGCAAAAGAGATGGGCCTTTCTGTCGGTGATCAGGTAACAATGAAACCCCTGATGGGCAAGATTAAAAAGGAAACGAAGGTTAGGGTGGCAGATATCGCCAGTCAATACCTTGGGCTTGGCGCTTACATGAATATACATGCCCTCAGCAGATTGATGGGCGAGCCTTTTGTCATGAATGCTGCCCTCCTGAGGGTGGCGGATGGGACAGAGTATAAGATAAACAAGGCGTTCAAGGATGTGCCGGCGATTGCCGCAGTGGTTTTAAAGTCGGACACAATCAAAGGGATCGAGGAGACGCTTGCAGCATCTATGGACATTATGAACATAATCAATATAATACTTGCAGGCGTTATCGCCCTTGCTGTTATATATAATTCCACATCGATAAGCATTACGGAAAGAAAAAGGGATCTTGCATCGTTGCGTGTCCTGGGATTTACACGGAAAGAGGCAGGAGATATCGTTTTCAATGAAAATTATATGCTTTCAGCAATCGGGCTGTTGACAGGATTGCCCCTTGGCCTTTTTCTTTTCAGATTAATAATAAAACTATATGAGACAGATTTATACAGGCTTCCTGTTAAAGTGAATTCTATATCTTGTTGGATCACATCAGGCATAATTGTGGCATTTGTCTTTGCCGCAAATCGGATATCCGGATTAAGGATAAGAGACCTTGACATGATAGAGGCATTGAAGTCAAGGGAATAGCAGAGATATTTGAGCCCATAATAAAACTTTGGGGGATGCCCAATGAGGAAAAGGATCATTATCGTTGCATGCATCTGTGTTGTTTTTGGGCTGATATTTTATATGTTCAAGGGATCCGGTATGGAGATAGAAGTGGCAAGGGTAGACCGGGGGTATGTTTCGAAGTTTATATCAGAGGATGGCAAGACGAGGCTATCCAAAACATATACCTTCAACATGCCTGTAGACGGGCGTCTATTAAGGATCGATCTTGATGTGGGTGATTATGTAGAAAAGGGCCAGGTTGTTGCCAGGATCGACCCTTATCAGATGCGGCAAGAGCTGGCTGGCCTGAAGGCACAATTGGATGAGATCTCCGCCCTTATAATAGGCGTTGACCAGGCAAAGCCGAAGCCTGAGGATATCGAGGCCGCCCGCCTGCGGGTTGAGGCTTCCAGGCTGAGGCTTGAAAACGCAGGCAAGGAACTGGAGATAGCACGTATAAACCTGGAAAGACGAAGCAGGGATTACGATAGAATGAAGGGGCTATGGAAGGAGAAGGCATTATCTGAATCCTCTTATGATGAGGCTGAACAGATTTACAAAAGCGCCAGTGAGCGTATGGAACAGGCAGACATTCAAAAAAAGGTGGCGTCTCGCGAATTGGAGGTTGACGGGACAAACTACAGGAGGATATTAAACTCGGCGGATGATAACGAATATCAAAGAGGGGTCTACAATGCGCAGAGGCAGCGGATCAAGACTGAGATAAATATCACCGAGGATCGTCTTGCAAAGACGGAGATAATATCACCTGTAAGCGGGCCTGTTATGGAGAAGTTCATCGAAGACGAGCAGGTCCTTCCGCCGGGCACACCGATTCTGACAATAGGCGATCTTTCCTCTATAGAGATCGAGGCGGACATCCTCTCGGAAGAGATAGGCGAAGTAAGGGTAGGGCAGGACGTCGAGGTATCCGGCAAGGCCATTGGTGGAAAGAATGTTTACGGGAAAATAAAGACCATATATCCGTCCGGCTTTAAAAAGATATCCTCCCTTGGAATAGAACAACAACGGGTAAAAACGCTTATGGAGTTCGACAACAGCGGTGCCGGCATTCGTCCTGGAGTAAGCGTGGATGTAAGGATTATAGTAGCCAAAAATCCCAATGCCCTGCGTATTCCGGAAAAATCCGTATTCAGGCTTTCCGACGGATGGGCGGTATTCGTGCTGAAGGGCAAAAGGGTATATTTGCAGGCAATCAGCACAGGGCTTAGAAACACGGAGCATGTGGAAATAATGGACGGCCTGGCCGAGGGCCAGGCATTTGTCCTCCTTCCCCCGAACGGTCTCGAACCTGGAATGAAGATCAAACCCGTCTTCAGATGAATCCCTTATTTTAAAATCATAAGGAATATCTCGTGAAATATGTCTCTGGACTTTTTAGCCAGGCTATATTTTGAAAGGTCGCAAAACCTGGCGTCTCAATGTTATGGTTCTTCAGCAGAACCTGGAGCACGGTATTTAAAGAGGGCATCTTGTGACCGTTTAAAGTATAATCCATAGTTCAAGAAGCCACGAGGGTTCAACAATTCATTATACACCTTTGCCTTAAGGATATCACTTACCCCTATGGTTAACCCAGGGCAATCGCATGAAAAAAAATAAACTAAAAGGACAGGGGTAGAAAGCCGGACTGGACAACTCCTTTCAATGTTTGCCATAATATTTTGG
>JAFGSM010000003.1 GCA_016934595.1 bacterium
AGCCCAACAGATTGATATTAAATATATTTGATTATTTTTACCACACGGTTTTTGAGAAGTTACGACATTGAACAATTTTCATCTACAGCCGTTAAAGGACTACTGATTTTACATTGACCACATTAGGCAATCCCTTCAGTTTTTCCAGCAGGCCGCTGCTTACCGGGCTGTCGATGCTTACGATGGAAACTGCTTTGCCGCCAGGCGACTCACGGCCGAATTGCATGCCTGCGATGTTGATTTTATTTTCCCCCAGCATAGTGCCGATATTCCCAATTACCCCTGGTTTATCGATATTTGCGAAGATTAGCATGTTCTTGGCCGGCAATATTTCGACATCAAAGCCGTTAAGATTGACGATACGGGGGTCTGCGCGGTTGAACAGGGTCCCGGCTATAGATGCCTCGCCCTTGTCGGTTTTGATTTTAAGCGCGATAAGCGAGGAGTATTCGCCAACGGTGCTTTCCTTGATCTCCTCGACCTTGATGCCCCTTTCCTTTGCTGTAATCATGGCGTTCACATCATTGACTTCTTCATGCAGGATGGGCTTAAGAATGCCTTTTATGGCGGCAACTGTTATAGGCGCAAGCTCATTATTAAGCACCTCCCCGCTGTAATTTATCAATAACTGACTCATCCTGCCCTCTGCAATCTGGCACAAAATTTTACCCATGGCCTCTGCAAGACAGATATATGGCTTGATGTTTGCGAGTACCTCTGTGGGAACACAAGGGGCGTTGACAGCATTGCAGATGGTTCCATTCTTTAGCATATCTACAATCTGGAGGGAGATGTCGACTGCTACCTTATCTTGCGCCTCCTCAGTGGATGCTCCGAGGTGAGGGGTCATGATAATCTGCGGTATCCCAAAAAGTGGATTTCCTTCGGGTGGAGGTTCTTGAGAAAATACATCAAATGCAGCTCCTGACACCTTGCCGGATTTAACTGCATCCGCCAGGTCCTGCTCATTTACGATTCCCCCTCTGGCGCAGTTTACAATCTTGACCCCGTCTTTCATCTTAGCTATGGCCTGTGCATTTATAATGTTCATCGTATCAGGGCCTTTGGGGACATGGATAGTTATAAAGTCTGACCGTATGAAAAGCTCATCAAGGTCTACAAGCTCAACCTCCAGCTTTTGGGCGGCCTCTGTCGAAATAAAAGGATCATAGGCAACGACCTTCATCATCAGCCCTCTGAGCCTTTTTGCCACCTCAGAGCCGATTTTGCCAAGCCCAAGTATCCCTGCTGTCTTGCCGAAGTATTCTGTTCCCATGAAACGTTTTTTTTCCCATTTTTTTTCTTTCATGGAGGCGTCGGCCTGGGGGATATGACGGCAAAGGGCAAGGAGCATGGCAACGGCGTGTTCTGCCGTAGTGATCGTGTTTCCACCGGGTGTATTCATGACGACAATGCCGTTTTTTGTAGCCGCCTGCGTGTCTATATTGTCCACACCGCTTCCAGCCCTTCCAATGACCTTGAGATTTTTTGCGGCATCTATCACCGCTGCGGTGACCTTGGTTTCGCTGCGCACAACAAGAGCGTCATATGCAGGGATACATTCCATCAATTCCTTTTCTGCCATGCCGGTTTTGACATCTACCTGTATTCCCTCTGTTTCCTGAAATATCTTGATCCCTTTTGGGGAAAGTTTGTCACTGACAAGTACCTTCATTCTTATTATCCTCCATGGTTTATTCCTTTTATTTTTCTATTCTATAATCGGTCTGAATTTCAGAAAGCCAAAATAACACAAAATATTTAAAAATAATTATAACAATCAGAGTATTAGGTGTCAATGACTTAATAAATGATACATAGGATCATCCCCTCTCTTTGGAAGAGAACCGGAGGGCACCAGGCGGTCCATAAATAAAAAGGTTGATATAACCCTCATTGTCTGGTTTGGGCAAAAGGTTAGTGAAAAATCCCAGCCTTTTGTACAGTTTGGGGAAAAGCTTCAGTTTTACCTTGGTGTCAATGAAAAAATTGCTTATCTCAGTCTCCATCCTGATTTGTCCATTGGCTGTCAAAGAAAGGTCTTGCCCTTGTATCTGGATCTTTTCTATTTGTATCGCCTGTTCTTTTATAACACCGTTGCCATATGCAGAATCATACGCAAAGGCAGGGAAGTGCTTGGGTATGATCCGGCCTTTTTCGATATTAAACGCCCATTCCCCTTTGCTGGTGGTTATATCGTTTCCAGGCCATTCGATATCTGCCTTGCCTGTCATGAGTCCGGTAATATGTATGCCGAATTGCTGGTCAAGGACAGGAAAATCTTGTATGGATAAATCTTTTATATCCACTGTAAGATATCTTATGGAATGGCCGATCCATTTTTTGTCGATTTTCGCGTTTATTTTTCCATTGCCTGTCAGAAGATCAAGGTCAAGCCCTATCCGGCCTTTCAACATTTTTTTAATCCCTAATCCGACTTTAAGTTCATCGAGGTTTATTGCAAAGGGGCTGCCTTCTTTTGAATGTTTTGGAATGTTTATTTGCAGTTTTTTCATCTTCAAATGCGCAGGGAAATGTAATGAGATTTCGTTTATGGACAATTGTCCATGGATGTAGTCAGAGAAGGCGTTTTCTATCTTTCTTTTTAATGATTCGATTGGAAACGACATATAAACAAAGACCAGGAAAATGGACACGCTATAGATTAGTAAGAAAACGATCCATTTTTTATTCAAAACATTTCCTCTCTGACATCTTTATCAAAGTTAAGCGAGAATGATCTGTCAACTTCAACTTGAAGTCTTAAAAAAAGAATGTTAACATATTAAACTTTAGACTGTCAATTTGACAATAACCCCTTTTTATAGAATTTTGAATTTTCAGGAGGAATAGCGATGTCCAAACGTTGTGATATTTGCGGTAAGGGCCCTGGAACAGGATTCAGCGTAAGCCATGCCCACAATAAGACCAAGAGGCGATGGATTCCCAATCTCCAATCCATCAAGGTTATAAACGAAGGCAGGGTAAGCCGTATGAAGGTATGCACAAAGTGCATAAAGGCAGGCAAGATTGTTAAGGCAGTATAAAAAGTAAAGATCACCTGATTCGGCTAACCTGAAGTATACCTGATATTCTGCGAATTGAATTGATTATCCTTGTTAGATGATCGATGTCTGTTATCTCGATTACGAATTTACTGGTAGCGGTTTGATATTCCGTTGTGTTAACGCTTGCTGAAATGATGTTTACCTTCTGGTTGGAGATGGTGGTTGTGATCGCAGCAAGGAGGCCAGGGCGGTCTTCTGAAATGACAATAAGTCCCACAGAATAAGGGCTGTGATTTTTTGTATCCCAGTTTACTTCTATCTGACGTTCTGAACCTAACGATATCGATTTTGCATTTGGGCAGTCAGCCCTGTGTACCGTGATGCCCTTGCCCCTTGTTATGAAACCGCATATCCGATCCCCCGGCACTGGATTGCAGCATTTGGCAAAGCGTATCAATACATCATCAGCCCCCTTTATTTTGATGCCGTGGACGCTTCTTTCAACTATCTTCCGCACGGCTTTTTGTACAACAGAGGGTTCCTTTTCCGCCTTGAGTTTTTCCTTTGGGAGTATGCCGTGGATTACCTGTTTGGCAGATATCTTCCCGTATCCGATATCCGCAATGAGTTCATCAATATTCTGATAGAAAAAGATCCTGGCGGCCTGTTTAAGCATGCCCTTATGATAGAGTTTATTGTAATTAATCCCATAGTTTCTTGCCTCTTTGTCCAGGATTTCTTTCCCCAGTGATAAGCTCCTCTGCATCTCTTCCAGCTTAAGCCAGTGTTTGATCTTTTGAATAGCCTTTGGGGATTTGACAAATTTGAGCCAATCCCTGCTTGGTTTATGGTTGGCGGATGTGAGAATCTCCACCACATCACTGGTCTTGAGCTTATAATTTAAAGGGACGATTTTGCCGTTTACCTTGGCGCCGAGGCAATGATTTCCAACATCCGTGTGAACGCTGTAAGCAAAGTCAACAGGCGTGGCGTTTTGGGGAAGCCCTTTTACCTCACCCTTGGGGGTAAAAACGAATACCTCGTCCTGGAACAGATCCACCTTCATCATTTGTAGAAATTCGTTCGGGTCTTTCAACTCTTGTACATATTCCATCAATTGCCTCAGCCAGACCAGTTTTTTGTCATATTTGCTTTCGAGTTTTTCCTTTTCCTTATAACGCCAATGGGCGGCGATCCCTTCCTCCGCTGTCCGGTTCATCTCTTCTGTCCTTATCTGAAACTCGAGCGGTTGAACCGAAGGGCCTATTACAACGGTGTGCAGGGATTGGTACATATTCGGCTTGGGTGTTGCAATATAGTCATCAAATTCCCCAGGCACATGCCTCCATAAAGAATGTATTACACCAACAGCGGCGTAACAGTCTTTTACATCCTTGGTGATGATCCTGATGCCCATCTGATCAAATATCTGGTCATAGGGTATCCCCTTCCTGATCATCTTTTGATAGGTGCTGTAGATATGTTTGGGGCGGCCATACACAGTGGAGTTAATCCCGAATTTCTTGAGTTCTTCGCTGACAATCCTTATAGCCTCTTCTATTATCTTGCTCCTTATCTTGTTGGTTTCCTCCACCTTTTTGACAATATCCTCATAAGCATCAGGCTCAAGATATTTGAAGGAAAGGTCTTCAAGCTCGGATTTTATCCTTGCCATTCCCAGCCGGTTTGCAAACGGGGCATATATATCCATTGTCTCCTGTGCAATACGTTTTTTGCTCTCAGGGTCAAGATAATAAAGCGTCCTCATATTATGCAGGCGGTCGGCCAGCTTTATCAGTATTACCCGTATGTCTTTGGCTATCGCCAGTATCATCTTGCGGTAATTTTCCGCCTGTTCCGCCTCGCGGCTTTCAAAGCTTATCTGGCTGATCTTGCTTAGGCCGTCAACAATAAATGCGACCTCCTGGCCGAAAAGGCCTTTGATCTCCTCTATTGTGGTCAGGGTGTCTTCCGCTGTGTCATGAAGAAGCCCTGATGCCACAGTAATCTCATCCAGCTTCATTTGCGTAAGTATGCCGGCTACCTCGAGCGGGTGCGTCAGATAAGGCTCCCCAGATGCGCGCGTCTGTCCCTTATGTACCTTGGCGGAGAAGATATAGGCACGGTTAATGAGCGGGATGTCCGGACCCTGGATATATGAGCATATCCG
This sequence comes from bacterium, assembly GCA_016934595.1. Lineage (GTDB taxonomy): Bacteria > SZUA-182 > SZUA-182 > DTGQ01 > JAFGSM01 > JAFGSM01. The sequence continues at coordinate 5,179 of JAFGSM010000003.1, forward strand.
GTCTGTTATGTCTTCAATTCTCAGCATAGGCCCTTACGCCTTTCAATTTTAGTTGTATCTGACTTCTGCCTTGCCAATTATCTATTTGGGGATAAAAGACAATGTCCCACATCCGGTCGGATGGGGATGAGGATATGGTCTCCCATTCATCCTTCATATTGAAGCCTATAGCCTCATAGATAAAATTTCCGGATTTCAGGGACATCTTAAGATGAGAATTCTTTAAAAGCAGAGGCCTTGATGCAAGATACAATCCTTTAATACATAAAGCAGGTTCAGGGTTTCCAAGGCCGAACGGGGCAAGACAGTTCAATCCATCAATGAGTTTATGATCGACAGGCCAGCCATTCATTTCAGCATCGATCGATATACTTGATACAAAATCTTTTATACAAAAATTATTTTTAAGGATCTGGTTTGCCTGTTCGCTGAATGCTGTGATCTTTTCTTCGGCTATTGTCAAGCCTGCAGCCGCGGCATGCCCGCCAAAGTCTTCAAGCAGGTTTTCACATTTGCATAGCAGGTCATAGAGGTGCACCTGGGGTATGGATCTGGCAGACCCCTTGCCAATCCCGGAATTGAGACTGATAAGAACAACAGGCAGGTAGTATTCTTCCACGAGCCTTTGCGCCACGATCCCTATCACACCAGGATGCCAGCCGTCATCAGACAGGACAATTATCATATTTTCGTCAATCTTAGGGCCGTGTTCGATCTTTTTTTGCGCTTCATTTATTATCTTTTCTTCAATCTTTCGGCGCGTCAGGTTTTTGAGGTTTAAAAACTGGGCAAGTTCTTTGGCCTCTTTGCTGGATCTTGTGCAGATGAGTCTCAATCCTTCTTCAGGCCCGCAGATTCTCCCTGTAGCATTGATCCTGGGCGCCAATCCAAAAGCGACCATCCCCGCGCTGACATTTTTCCCCTTGATTCCTGCGATCTCTTTGAGGGCGGCAATGCCTGGCCTTTCAGTTTGATCAAGCGCATCGAGCCCGAATTTGACCAGCACCCTGTTTTCCCCTGTTATCGGCATAACGTCTGCTATAGTGCCGAGACACACAATGTCCAGATACCTATTCAAGGCAGCAGGCCAGCATCCTGTCTGGTTGATGCTCACCTGTTTTCCCTGCATGGATAAAAACATTGCTTGGACAAGTTTTAGCGCCACTCCAACGCCTGCAAGATCTTTGTATGGATATGGGCACATTGTTTGTCTTGGATTGATGATCGCAAGGGCGCTGGGAAGGCTTACAGGCGGCTGGTGATGATCCGTGATTATCAGATCGATCCCTTTGTCATTGGCATATTCAGCGGCTTTATTAGATGAAATGCCGCTATCTACGGTTATCAGGAGGTCTGTGCCTTCTCTGTAGGCCTCCTCTACTATTTCTTTTGTAAGCCCATAGCCGTCTTTTAAACGATTGGGGAGCCGGATCCGGATATTTCCCCCGCAGCTTTCCAAAAAATCGCTCATTACAGCCGAAGCCGTTATCCCATCCACGTCATAGTCACCGAAGATAAGGATCTTTTCCCCCTTTTCGACGGCGGAAAGGATCCTGTTTACAGCTACAGGCATATCTTTCATGAGGAATGGATCGTGGATATGTCTCAGGTCGGATCTTAAAAAGTCGAGTATGGCGCAGGGGCTTTCAATGCCTCGGTTTATAAGGATCTGGGCAACGACCGGATGAACGCCTGTACCCTTTGCAAGTTGTTCGGCCTTTTCATTATCACAATCCCGCAGTTTCCATCTTTTCTTCTTTCCGATCATCCTTTTAATTTCCCTTTCCTATATTTAAGGTTTTTGAGTATTAGAGGTTTTCAAGCATCAAACCACTGTGTTAGTAGGTATTTTCTAAATTATTTAGATTTAAATTCAAACTCCCTATTATCTGACCAATATTTTCCATCCCATTGTCTTTGAGAAAGGCATCCAGGCCGTCTATAATATTTACCGGGGTTTGAGGGTCCACAAACATTGCAGTCCCCACCTGGACAGCGCTTGCGCCTACGATAAGGAATTCCAGCGCATCCTCACAGGTCATGATCCCTCCGATGCCTATCACAGGAATGTTTACCGTTTTCACTGTTTGCCATACCATTCGCAGGGCAACAGGCCTTATTGCAGGGCCGGACAGCCCGCCTGTGACATTGGCAAGCATAGGATGTCTGGTCGTTATGTCAACCTTCATCCCCAAAAGCGTGTTTATAAGTGAAATGGCATCAGAGCCTGCCTCCTCTGCCGCCCTGGCAATCGGGCAGATATCAGTGACATTTGGAGACAGCTTTGTTATCAATGGAAGATTGGTTTCTTTTCTTACCGCGCTGACAACCTTATCCGTATCCAAAGGGTCTGTCCCGAATGCAAGGCCGCCCTGCCTGACATTCGGACACGATATATTGATCTCAAGGGCTGATATGCCTGGATGTTCGGATAGCTTCCGGGCAGTTTCCTTATACTCGTCTATATTCCTGCCATGAATATTTACAATGATATGGGGGTCGTAATCACGCAGTTTTGGAAGGTATTCCGTTACAAATTTATCGCATCCTATATTTTGGAGGCCTATGGCATTGAGCATACCTGAAGGGGTTTCTATTATCCTGGGCGGGGGATTGCCTGGTTGAGGCTCCATGGATATACCTTTTACCACTATGCCCCCAGGCCGGTTTAGGTCAAGATAAGGGGCATATTCCAGGCCATATCCGCAGGTTCCGGATGCGATGATGACAGGGTTTTTGAATTGGAGCCCGGCGATTGAGATCTCTAAAGGCCGCATTTGTTATCTCCTGCAGACCACGGCCAGAGTATTTCCTGCGCATTAAAGACAGGGCCGTCTATGCATACCCTTTTATATATTTTATCCGGAGCGGACCGATCGCATTTGGCTGCCTTTATTACACATCCCAGGCAAGCCCCTACGCCGCACGCCATCCTTCTGTCAAGAGAGACTTTGCACGGTATTCCCATAGCGATGCATGCCTGGGCGACTTTGGCAAGCATGCCTTCGGGGCCGCATACGAAGACTTGAGATTTGGGTTTCTGGAAGTTTTTTAATGCCTTACTAAGGTTGTCAGTCACACACCCCTTCTTGCCGAGACTGCCATCTTCCGTGTAAATGGAGATGTCAAAGCCCAGTTTTTTGAATTTTTCGATGGCGACTATATCTTCGGCTGTCTTTCCCCCTGCAATAAGGTTGGCTGATTGCAATGTCATTTTGCCTTTAAGGCATTCCGCCAGGTATGGCAGAGGCGCTATTCCGATCCCGCCTGCAATGAAAAGGGCATGTTCAATCGGCTCAGTTAATTCAAAACCATTTCCCAGTGGGCCCAGGAGGTCGATATGGTCACCTTCTTTCATCCTGGAAATCAGCATTGTGCCTGATCCTGCAATACGGAAGAGGAAATCCAACCTTGCCGGAGATCCATCCGGTTTTGGAGAATAACCATTTACGCTTAATGGGCGGCGAAGAAGCGGTTCTGATGAAGGGCTACAACGGAGCATGTAAAACTGGCCTGGTTTGGGTTTCGCATGGCCTTCTTCCAAGGCTATAGAGATTATATGGTGATCATGTGAGATTTTTATATTTTTTATTACTGTGCCCATTTCCAATACATAAAAAAGGTTTATATGTTCATATAAAAAAAAGGATAGCCTATGTATCAAAAAGAATCAAATAGGATACATGATAAATGGAATACGGGACAAATTTTTGAGAAGGGTCCTTAACAACTAATCAAAAATGATAAACTTAAAGATGCTCTGGTTATAAGGGTCTTAAAAAGATGCCCAGTCGGGATCATAAATAATCCTGACTGGGCATCTGAATCTTAATGCCTTTATTCCCTGTCGCTTGTGGCATTGTGTGTCCATATAACCGAATTGCATAATTCAAACAAGATCCGGTTATATGCTGATTGCTAATAATAAGATACTAAGGTCCTGCATAACTGGGCCATGCGCTCATGCTGGTTCCTGCGCTGGTTGTCCATGAGCCGCCTGGAAAACCTCCGCCCCAGCCTCCAGATACAATGTTGCTTCCTGCTAATGAACCAGTCCAAGAACCACTGCTAAATCCCGGGTATGATGGGAAATAGGCAGAGCCGCCTGAGATGCTTTGTGAAATCGCATATCCGCTCGATGCACCGCCTACTGTTTCGCTCCCTGTCTCAAGATAACTAAGCTTGGCAGGGAAATACCAATTGGAACCTCCATAGCTGTCAGGGTTATAGTAACTTGCATTGGCTATAAAAGGCATACCCTGTTCTGTATACATGTAGTTATCCCTCAGATACATATTCAGCGCAGATGTCTCAGGGCTGTATGCGTGGACAGCAAGCTGGCCTGCCACGTCAGGATGAAGCCCCGTAAGGTTGAAAACCGTAGGCGTTCCATAAGCCGCATGGGAGATGCTCAGCCCGGAGCTTGAGGAAGGCATTACCCCAAAAAGCGTAGCTGTCAGGCCTGCGGCATGAACCGTATCGATGCTGGTCCCGTAAGAAGCCCAGGGCATTACCAATGAACTGCTTACATGGGTCGAGCCCCCAAAGGGGGATTGAGCGAATGCCTGATCAAAAGACAGCCCTGTATTTGGGGACGTGTAATTCAGATATTTGCCTCCGGTCATATAGAACGGGTCTGCATATAATCCCTGACCTTGCTGCAAGCTAACCCCGAATATATTGCTATAATTCATGGTGTTTGCATATGCCTGCGATAAAGGGTCCCTATATATCAAGGAGTTAGTTCCGAGTTGCATGAAGGGATTTAGAAGCGATGTGGACTGCGTCTGGTAAAATGTCGCAAGATCAGCGTATAAAGAAGAATTGAGCGTAGAGCTGGAGAACGGGGTATTTTGAACAACAGAAAGCTGTCCTGTAGTAGGAAATATACCAGCGCCATAATACGAAAATACAGGCACAGAGGATATCAGGCATATCCCCAGCCCAAATAATAAATTATAAATTAAAACTCTCAAAAACCTTTTCTTAAACATAAGACATCTCTCCTTTCATAAAGGCAAGGAAAAGAAATACTTCAGGAAATGGTCATCCATTCACCCCCCTCTGATCTCCACAAACAAGTTTATTTACCATATGCATTTAACTTATTATATAACGATTATTTATGATTGTCAAACAATTCAATATAATAACTTTAAAACAGGGTTTTTAAAGTGCCTCCGAATGTATTTCCCTGCTGCTGTGCAGCAGGGAAATACTATATAAAACTATTGAGTGACCCGTCCCAGGCTGAATTTATAATGATAGCTCTGAACGCCCCACGGATCTGTCCAGTAGAAAGTAGCCGCAAAAGTGGAGTTTGTAATCACAAAGTTATCGAACTGCCATATTACAGAATAGTTGAAATTTGGGTCTATTTCATATTCACTAATCCACGAGTCAGCAAAACGCGCCACAAGTGTTTTGGATTTTGAGTTAATGCTTCCGACAAGCCTTCCGTCCTCATCCAGATTGTAATCGTCAATAGGAGGCCAGTTGGTAATATTCAAGATTCCCTTGAGCTTTCCACCATTGGTGGTATTATTTGGATCGTGGTCTATTATATTGAAAGTCATCCAGCCCAGCGCCGTGGCATTGGTATCCTGTAACAACCACCAGTTTCCACCCCAGTTTCCTTTAAGGTTGGGGAATTGTTCCACCGTTGTATTAGTATCAGTATCAGTGTTATTATCATCGGAATAATTATTTGAGCTGCTTCCACCGCTAGGTATTGGATTCCATATCGGATTCCAATTAAAAGGATATGGCTGATAAGGCTGCATAAAAGGATTATACATGTAGGGATTAAATCCTGACATGGCTTGCCTCGGGTCATAAACGGGCGAAAATGGCATGGCGTAAGGCCCTGCAGGGATGCCTGAAAACGGCATGCCGAATGCCGCCGCTAAAGGGTCTGCGCCATACGGCATATTATAAGGGCCTGTGGGAATACCTGAGTACGGCATGCCATAAGGCGTTGCGAACG
>JAFGSM010000027.1 GCA_016934595.1 bacterium
GGATATCACTCTTTCTTTATCTTTCTCAGACGATAGCGCAAAAGGATTGCGCCAAGGTTCATGCCGAATACCAAAACTATCAGAACAAGCGCCGTGCCGTAGGCGATCGGTCTTACCTTTTCTATGGAATGATGCTGCGTGGACATTATATAAAGATGATATGGCAGTGCCATAAACTGGCTGAAGGGCGATTTGGGTAAAAACGGAAGATAAAATGCGGCGCCGGTGAACAATATTGGGGCTGTTTCGCCTGCGGCCCGCGCAAGTCCAAGTATGGCGCCTGTAAGCATCCCTGGCACTGCATAGGGCAGGACATTTGTCCTGATTGCCTGCCATTTTGTAGCGCCCAGAGCCAGAGAGCCATCCCTGTATGAATCGGGGATGCTTTTTAATGCCTCTTCGCTTGCGGTTATTGTCCAGGGCAGTGTCATAAGCCCCAGGGTCATGCCTGCCGATAATACGCATGTGCCAAAACGCATGAGCTGCACAAATAGCACTACACCGAATAATCCATAGACTATTGAAGGAACGCCTGAGAGGTTTCTTATAGACATGCGGATAATCCGTGTTATTTTGTTATTTTGGGCGAATTCATTGAGATATACAGCGCAGCCCATGCCGAGGGGGATTGCCAACACTGCGCTGATAACCGCAACGATAAAAGTCCCGACAATGGCAGGCAATACCCCCCCTTCTGTCATTCCAGTTTTGGGCATTGCAGAAAGGAATTCCCAGTTTATAACGCCTATCCCTTTTCTTGCTATATCATAAAGGATAACAAGAAGGAAAAGGGAAACCATTCCCATGCAGGCCCTCAGTATATTAAAACCTATCAGTTCCTTCAGTTGATTTGTTTTCACTTGACAATCCCCCGTTGGGTATTTTCATCCCTCTTTGCGGATCAAAGATTCATGGGCGTTTCACCCGAAAATCCCTTTAATGTGTTTTTATCCCCCTTTGATGATCGAAGATTCATCAGAATTTCATCTTGTCTGGCTTTCATACTTATGCAGGACTATGTCCGATACAATATTTACGAAAAAGGTTATAACAAACAAAACAAAGCCGACTGCAAACAGCGCATAATAATGCGTTGTATTATAAGGCACCTCGCCCAATTCGATCGCAATGGTGGATGTCATTGTGCGAACAGAGTCCAGAAAACTTTTAGGCATTGCCGGAGCACATCCGGTAGCCATGAGAATAGCCATTGTCTCGCCTATAACCCTCCCCATGCCGAGCATGCAGGCTGCTATAATGCCCGACAATGCGGCAGGGATCTTAACCCTGATGATGGTCTGCCAGCGCGTGGCGCCCAATGCAAGGGATGCCTCCTGATAGGATTTCGGCACACTGTTTAGCGCATCTTCAGAGATGCTTATTATTGTCGGAAGGGCCATTATCCCCAAAAGGACAGACCCGTTTATTGCGTTAAGCCCGTTGTATAAATGAAATACCCTTGCTATCATCGGTCCTACAAGTACAATCCCCAAAAAACCGATGACAACAGAGGGTATCCCTGCCAGTATCTCAACTATGGGTTTTGCTATCTCCCTCACGCGATGGCTTGCTACATCCGAAAGATAAGCGGCCGTTCCAATCCCCAATGGAATGGCTATAAAAAGGGCGCCGGCAGTCACCATAAGGGTGCTGACCAGCATAGAAACAATCCCATAAGAAGGGGTCACATAAGAGGTTGGATTCCAGTTAGGGCTGAACAGGAACTGGACCAAGCTAATTTCCTTAAACGCCGGAATTGCATTAAATATAAGCAGCAGGAAGATTCCCAACAGGATTATGACAACAAGAATCCCATTAAAGAAAAACAGGCATCGTACTATTCTTTCCTTTAGTTTTATCATGGTTTTATTATTCAATAATAGAGGGAGGGAAGGGGGGATGGATGGGGGACGCCCCCTTCCCTTATATGCTACCCTTATATGCCAACATTATTTTTGTTCATTTCAACATATTTATCTGGTATGGGCAGGAATCCTTCTTCTTCGACAATCTTCTGTCCTTCTTCGCTTAATTCAAAGGTTACGAATTCCCTTGTAAATCCCTTTGGCGATCCATTTACATATTGATTAAGAGAACGGATGATAGGATATTTGCCGTTTATCAGATCAGAAAAGTCGAGAGGGCTGGAATAATAACCTCCGTATTCAGATGCAACCTTTATGGCAGTAATACCCTTTGCCTCTTTTAGATACCCTACGCCTACGTACCCGATCCCTGACACGTCTTGTTTAATGGATTCCACAATCTGGGAGTTTCCATTCATACGGTTCATCTTTGGAGAATAGTCTCCTTTCAAGATCTCCTCCATGAAAAAGATAAACGTCCCTGAGTTTGACTGCCTTCCATAAAGGGTTATTGGCATATCTTTGCCTCCCAATGCCTTCCAGTTTGTAATCTCTCCCCGGAAAATCTTTCCTATTTCGTCAACCGTCAGTTTGTTGACCGGATTACTGGCATTTGTGATAACACTAAGCCCGTCCAATGCTATGATAACCATTCTGGGATCGACACCCGCCTCTTTGGCCTGGGCGATTTCTTTGTCCTTCATCAACCGTGAGGCATTTGCTATGTCACATTTTCCGTTTATCAAGGCGGCTATTCCAGTGCCTGATCCGCCGCCAGTCACGGCTATCATCTTGTCGGGGTTTTTATTCATGTACACCTCGGCCATTCTCTGAACAAGATTGATCAGGGTGTCCGATCCCTTTATCTGAAGCACGCTTTGTGAATAGCTATTGGAAGAAAAGAACAAACCGGTAATTGACAATATTGCAAAAAAAACAATAAAACGGGTTAAAGATTTTTTCATGACAGCTCCTTTCGTTTGTGAAAATATCTTTGGGTATTTCCATCACTTTTTTGGATAAAAGATTAACGGCGTTTCATCTGTAAATCCTGGATTCCGGCCTTCGCCGGAATGACTAATAAGGGCATTTTCATTCCCCTTTGTGAATCGAAGATTCATGGACGTTTCATCTTAAAATACCCATGGAATATTTTAAGAATCCCTTGTAAATCATTCGCTATAAAGTATAAAGGGTAAATGTGGAAAAAAGATGAAGGGAAGGTGACATTTTTGTGAAATTTATAATCTAATGGGCAATGCCAATTTTTCATAACTCTACTTTTGATGGTCTCGTAAAAAGTCGATTTCATCATATTTTGTCATTCCGAGCTTGACACGGAATCCAGTGTTTTCAAATAGTTCTGGACTCCGGCCTTCGCCGGAGTGACGGGTTTGGCGACTTTTTACGAGTCCATCACTTTTGCATTATTTAAAATAAACAATTTTTTTCAATAAGATATCGATACAAGCAAAATATTTTATGTCAATTTTTCATAGGGTTACATGAAAAGTGCGTAACTTCTCAAAAACCGTGTGGTAAAAATAATCAAATATATTTAATATCAATCTGTTGGGCTAACGATACCACATAGTTTTTGAGAA
>JAFGSM010000028.1 GCA_016934595.1 bacterium
ATCTTAACTAAATTACCTTTGCAATCAGGCATATTATGACTACTTTTATCAGGGAAAACCCTATACATTGCATAAGCATATAACTTATATAAGGTGTTTGAATTAATAATATTATGTAACTTCTCAAAAAGTATGTGGTATCATTAGGCTAACATATTGACATTAAATACATTTAATCATTTTTACCACACAGTTATTGAGAAGTTACAATATTATTCTGTTTTTTATCTAATTTAATATATTACTATTTTTTTACAGCTATCTAATCGACTCATTTAAACTATAAACTAGCTTATAGTTTCTCTCTGTACCCATTTAATGGCATATTTAACCAGTTCCGATGCATTTTTCAGGTTTAATTTGTTTTTTATATGCCCTCTGTAAGTCTCTACAGTTTTTATACTCAGATATAACTCTTCGGCGATTTGACGCGTTCCATATCCCTGCCCGAGCAAATGAAACACCTCTAATTCGCGATCGCTAAGAAATTCAATAGGAGAGCCACTGCTGCATGATGGATGTTCATTAATAAATTTGTTCAAAATCTTTGACGTCATTTTTTCGCTTACATAGATTTCACCATTCAAGACTTTTCGTATAGCATGAATAATGTTTGAACTCGCATCATTCTTCATTATATAACCTTTTGCTCCAGCACGAAGAACATGCTCAGCATAGACGTTTTCATCATGTATAGAAAGAACCAAAATAGGAAACTCAGGATAACGCCCCTTTATGTTCTTAATCAATCCAATTCCGCTTTGACCTTTAAGACAAACATCAACAATAGCCATATCAGGACACAATTTTTCAATTGCATCTAAAGCCTTATGAGCGCTATCGGCTTCACCACAGACTAAAAGATCTTCATTTTGATTGATAAGATAAGCCAAACCCAAACGCACAACAGGATGATCGTCAACAACAAGAATCCTTGTCTTGTCAAGTTTAAAATCACTCTGTTGCAGCATTTTATATATTCTTTTGTATTCTTTTAAGTTTTAATGAACAAACGATACCAGTTCTATCGTCATTATTTCTTTCAGATGTTAAAAGATGCTTCAATCATCTTGGCATGGTGTTTAATAATATTCAAAACCCCATCCTTCTTTTATCCATTATCTATTAGAGCATTTAGTAAAAAATACAATTATTCCTAAACAACTCCGATAGTCTCTTACTGGATCCAAATTAATTTCTACTGATAACAGTGAAGATGTGACATAATTGAAACTAATGTACAGACAAGATCAATATATCTATTTATCAAAAACTTTTATAACTATAAGAATATATATATCAGATACAACACGATTTGTCAAGAAAATTAAACATAAATTTAAGCATGAATCTTGCCCGAAATGGCATTTTTCTAAGGCATCCAGGTTTTTCAAAACTACTTTCAACCATTTTCAGTAAGCATTTTAATGTTTTTCATCCTTAGTGGCGAAACAAAGCGGCAAGAGGTGTTTTGTCTCGAAAATAGACGCTATTTTTCATTCTTGGAGGGGCGGCCTTAAATGGCGACGAAGGGTTCTCTGCATATCTTCTATAGATTCGGCTGCTTCCCTTTTGCTGTGCTATATCCGAACATAACAAAACATATCAGTATCATACATAAAAGCAAGACAAGTCCAAATTTGAAAATGATCATCCATGTCTTGACCGGAGGGGCAGCAGGCCCTGTCAAGGTATCATCCTCTCTGACACCTGCCTGTGCAGGTAAAGGGATATCGCGCCAAATGCTTTTTACAAAACAGCCTGCACCGCCTGCCTCGATCATTTGTGAAGCGATTTGATCCACATCCCCACCGCCAGGATTTTGAGGGTCTCCCTCAGTCAAAATCTTCACGGTCAAGCCTTCCTGGGCCGGCAAACCTGTGGCGGACATATAAATATCGCTGAACATGAATCTATACTCCATAAAACCTGTTGATGTCCCTTCGTATTTGATAGTTTTTTTGTATTCCTTGCCATCCGTATAGTCGATATCTGAAGGGTCTGCATCCTCCATGTCATACATCTCGTCCTGCGCAATTTGACCGTCCATATCCATATCCAGACAGACTTTTTTACTAACCGGAGGATATCCATACCGGTTAACATAGACAACCCTGAACTCAAAAGATGTGCCTTTATGACCCTCGTCAGGCGATACTCCGTCTGTAATGAATCCGTCTCTCTGTGACCAGACAAGGCTAATGGGAGACTGGACCATGATCGAGCCGCCTTCAAGGAAGGGCACTCCGGTGGCTATATTCCAGCCATCATCAAACACAAATTTGTACTGCATCTCGCCGTCGCCAGAATATGAAATGTTCATCTGCTTTATATAATAGTTTACCTTAGTAAAATCCACATCCTGTGAACCATCTGGTGACATCTTGAACCTTTCATCCTCGGTAAAAATACCGTCCCCGTTCATATCTACCCAAACCTCGCTAGTAACCGGCGCGTCATTATCAGGGTCACGATAACCGACCTTAAAAATTAACAGGTTTTCCTCCGCCCCTGTGCCTTGTTTTATTCCATCGTTAAAATCTTCATCATCGGGCCATGAAAGTATGGGCGCAAGCAAATGAGGCTGAACAGTCAGTGTATGGCTATTTGTAGGATCGCCTTGATTGGGATCGCCTACCGCAAGGTGATAACCGTCTGTAAACAAAAACCTGTAGTTGATCAGCCCATCTCCTGCATAAAGTATCTTCACCCCTTTTTTGTAATTACGGCCGGCAACGATGCTATTCTGGTCTGCCTCCTGCATCACATACCGCTCCCTTTGCTCATAAGTGCCACTGTCGTCCCAATCAATCCATACTTCGGCCACTTCGGGCAAATCCCCTTCAATATCCCTATAATTAATCATAAACTGGAATGTAAAGCTCCCCTCAGCCTGGTCTGGATCCACACCATCATTATAGTAACCATCTTTGGCACACCAGGATAAAACAGGAGGATTGTTTTCCACAAAAACTTTGGATATATTGACAGGCTCTCCAGTAGCCTCATCGATGTCATCCTTAAAATAAAAACGGTACGAAATCCCGCTGGGTGTCAAATAATTCAGTATTACATTTGCCTGATAGATTGCTCCTAAATAATAGTCAGGCGATGTCTCTTCATTCGCAAGGGTCATATCAACTTTGCGGTCAGCCGGAAATGTGAAAGCATTATCACCGTTCAGGTCTATCCATACCTGGGCTATCGTTGGAGGTGATTTGTCGCTGTCTTTGTAAATTATCCGGAAATCAAATGTTTCGCCTCCGAATCCTTTATCAGGCTCCACGCCGTCAGACTCGTACCCGGGTCCTTTTGCCCACTCAAGCGATGGAGGGACTGGCGGAGTTAATTTCATCCCATAAATATCCAATTGCCCTGTGTAATTCTCTTCCCATATAACTATACCTTTTCCACCAATGAAAGCTGCACCGGGCGGTGTATATATACAGGAATCGTTAGTCAATCCCAGGGCGATCCCTCCGCTATTTGGGTCGCTGTTCAAAAGCCTGCCTGTCTTATCCAGCCTTGTCCAGTATATGTCAACCATGCCTGTTCGGTCATCCTTCCAAAAACAGATATAGTTGTTTCCAGTCCAAAAAATGCAAGGGTTTGCCTGATTATGCATTGCAGTGCTTATGGATATCGGGCCATTTTGAGAAACTATGCCGTCTTTGGTCACAGATATCCCATAAATATCAGGATAACCCTGAGAGGTTGTATGAGTATCCCATGTCACAAAAAATCCTTCACCATTAGAGGCCGCATCAGGATTGCGTTGTATATCGTTATCCTGACTTATGACAATGCCGCCTGTCCAAACGTCATCCAAGATGTTGCCTGCCGGGGAAACCCTAAGCCCCCTTATATCAGTAGTTTCGGCAGAAACATGATCCTCCCATACAACAAAAAAATTCACACCATTCCAGGCCACAGAGGGTTTCTTTTGCTCCCCTGCCCTCCGGCATAAATCGATTCCGCCATCTGCCGCGGTCCCATCAAACAGGGTCAAATCCGGGCTTACCCTCATTCCATAAATATCCGCATCGCTATTTCTGTGATCCTCCCAGACAACAAGGAAGCAATCCTTATTGTTCCAGACCAGATCAGGATTCGTCTGGTTTCCCCCGGCTGTAGATATATATCTCCCGCTTGAGCTTGCCGTTCCGTCTAAAAGCGCCCCGCTTTTTGCCACCCTTACCCCATATATGTCACAAAAGGCGCCGTTGCGGTAATCCTCCCAAACAACCACATAATGCAAGCCATCCCAGGCTACCGCGGGATTCGTTTGATTCATTGCTGCAGTACAGATGGGAACAGGTCCGAATTTCATACCTTCATAAACACCTGCACCGTAAATATCAAAAGATATTCCTGAACGTAGATCCTGCCAGACAATAAGATAACTATTGGCATCTGCAAAAGCTGCAGCAGGAGATTGTTGATCTTTTTCACTCCCGCAGATCAATTCGCCTACTTGGCCCGCAAAAGAATATTCGATCTGGAAAAAGCAGGCAAATGCAACTGATGATATTGTCAAAAATGTCATTATAAATAACGTAATGGCATTAAAATGAATAAGTCTGCCTAAATGCAAATTCCCCATCCATAAAAAGATTTTTTTTAATCCAAAACAAAACGGCCTGGCGCTTGAGAAAAAACCTTCTCTTTTTTTTCCGGCAGACATCTTTTACCCCCAAGGAAAATTTATACTGGTATGCTAAAAAAAGAAAGCAATTGAAATGCCAAAAAGGAGACAATCGCCATTTTATTGTAATTGTCAACCTTAATAATTATTTTATATTGATTTGCCTGCTATTGCGGGATGATTTAAAGTATTAAAGACAATTCGCAAAAGATTTATTTAAGCAATCTCAAGATATATTCATCATTATTTTTACTATTTTTGAACAGATATGGTTATTTTTTAACCTTTAAATATATAATATCTTAAGATATGTTAGGATAAAATTAAGGTATAACAGAAGATGACAGGATTGATATTGATTGGAGGTTTGTGTAAAATTATCAAATAGCTTGATAGTTTTCATAGGATTCTTAAAAATCCGCCAAACCTGTATATTTGAAAATACTGGATCCCTCGTCAAGCACGGAATGACAAAATATGGTAAAAAGGAGCGATCGTTTATGAAACAAAATTTTATGTCACTTTGCAGGGAAACGCCTTATAAAAATGTTTTATTCTCTATTAAATACATGATAACTCTATTGCAAAAACGCCTCTTATATTTCTTATCCATGATCCTAGCTGCTGCTTTTTTGGGTCATGTTATGTTTTTTATTTTTTTTCTGACAGATGCTCAAATTTGCCAGGCAGGCGTTGGAAAATCAGGAGTTATGCCAATAGATTCACCTGAAATCAAGCAGGTTGACGGAAAGAAAGAAAGGGAAATAGAGGCTATAGAGATATATAAGCTGGGATTGGAATATTCCAATTCAGGGCAGGTAGACAAAGCCATTCAAGAATACAGAAAGGCGCTTGAGATCGACCCTAATCTTGCCGAGGCCCACCTTAATCTAGGCTGGAGCTATGCGATAAAGAAACAAAACTATGAGATAGCCCTCCAGGAGACACTGGAGGCTATAAGGCTCAAACCAGACATGTTGACTGCCCATAGGAATCTTTGGTGGATTTACAGGCTGCAAAAAATGCCAGAAAAAGCCCTTGAAACATTAAAAAATATAATAAAACTCGAACCTGACGAGGCCGTCAATTATCTGAATCTGGGTGACACATATGTCAGTGATATGAAGGCATTTGACCTCGCCATCGAGTCTTACCAAAGGGGATTGGGGATAGATCCCAAAAACCATTATATACACCAAAAACTGGGCAAGGCTTATGAATTCAGAAAAAAATACGACCTTGCCATCACCGAATACAAAAAAACCTTAGAATTATTACCCACGGATACCTATACTTATCTATTCATGGCGGTTGCATTAGGCAAGGCTGGCAGGCAAAAGGAGATTGCGCCTTTGATGAAAGAGGCCCATGAAACCATATCTAAAACTATGCCTTTGCTTGACCGGTGGGACCTTAAATTGTTAAAATTTTTTGAGGGGGAGTTATCAGAGGAAGAAATCCTCCGAAAGGGCGAACTTAATAACATCCATAAGTGTCAGGCTTTATATTATGCAGGGCTTAAGAACATATGGGAAGGTAAAAAGGCGAAGGGAATGGATTTTTTGGCGAGGTGTTTGGACCTAAAGATAGATTCTCTGGCCGAATATGAGTATGCAAAAACCGAACTGGAGCTTAATCGGCAAAAATAGATACTGGTGACTCTTCTTTATGTTAGACGGCAAATAAATTTGAAAAAAGAGTAATGGTAGTCATTCTTGTAATAGGCATACAAATACAAAATTTGATTTAATTTGACATAGATCAACCGATATCGAAAATTTTTATCATTTTTATCTATTGCCCCTGCTAGACTTATCAAGGTCTAGAATCTCTCCTCCGGAAGGATAAGCCTCTGTCTCAATCGTGTCTATAGACAAAAGTTTCTGAACTATATCGGATATTCTGTCTATGGCCTCTTCCACCAGTTCGACATCTGCCAGGGTCTCATTATCCCCGCCCATCTCCGATTGCCTTACTTTGTCTTCAAATATCTTCAAAAAACCCTTTATACATGAAAGAGGCTGGTTTATATGGTGAGCAGCCCCCCCGGCCAGATGTTGAAGGGCCTTAAGCTTTTCAATCTGCAACTTCTTCTCCTCCATTTTTTTCTGCTCAGTCACATCCCGGATTATCCCCTCAACTGCGATCAACCGCCCTTTCTTGTCATCATAAACGGGGATCCTTTTATCATGAAGCCATATCCAGCCCCCTTTTCTGGTCCTGAGACGATATTCTATCTCGGCATCACCATCTCTATTGCATAACCTTGCAAGTCCCCTTGCAAGGTTTTCCCTGTCGGATTCATGTATAAGATTAAGGTATCCATGCACCCCCATATCCAAAATCTCTTCCTGGCTGTATCCGGTGATCCTCTCAACTGCCGGATTAACATAGTCGAATCCTTGTTCGGCATTTATCCTGTATATTATGTCCTGAGCATTCTCGCTTAAACGGCGAAACTTCTCTTCGGAAACACGCAGACGGTCTTCAAGCGCCTTAATCCTTAGGCGTGTTTTGACCCTTAAAACCAGTTCCTCATTGTTGAAAGGCTTGGTAATATAATCATCTCCACCCGCTGTCAGCCCCTTGATCTTGTCCTCCTGCCTGTTTCTGCATGTAACCATAATAATAGGGAGGTCTTTCCATCGCTCATTATTTCTGATCCTGGCGGCGATATCCAATCCGTCATTCTCCCCCAGTGCCAAATCAAGCAAAATAAGATCAATCGACGGCTCCTTCTCAAGTATGTCAATTACTCCCTTTCCGTCTATATCCCAGAGAACCTTATAACCGCAAGACCCCAGAAGAAGCTCAATCAGATTTGCTATGTCAGGCTCATCCTCTACCAAAAGGATAACTTCTTGTTCTTGTTCATATTCATGTTCATGTTTTGACATTGACCGCACCTGCAAACAAATAATCCTGTAATAGTTCACCAAGTAGACACAGAGGCACTGAGGAATAACTTCAGAAAGTATCTTAGAGAAAATAAAAATCTTTATGAGTCCTCTAAAGAAAACTCCGTGTTACCAGCGCCTCCGTGGTAAGCTGAAATTTTACATAATCCTCAATTTTGATGGCCTCGTAAAAAGTCTAAAATGCCACTAAAAATAAGTTTAATATTATAAATTTGATATGTATTTTGGCGATATAATCTTGGTTTTTCATCATCAAAGTTACTTTTTACGAGACCATCAATTTTAGACAGACGAAAAAGCGCAAGTTTATATTTTATTATGTATACGGAGGGGAAGGAGGCTCCGGAAGGTCATAGTCAACCTCTTTTTCTTCTATTTCTTCAGATGACTCCTCGATGATATCATCGATAATATCGTTTATAATATCCTCTGTAACACTTTCTATGACCTCTTCCGTTATCTCCTCTGTTAATCCTTCAGCTATCTCTTCGCTTATCTCTTCGGATGCCTCCGTTACAACACCTTCCGTTATTTCCTCTGTCATCTCTTCTTCAACAGTTTCTTTCTCAGATTCTCCAAGGATATCATAAGGAGATCCAGCGCCCCCTTCTGCTTCTTTCTCCCCTGCCCTTTCTTCGTCCCTTATCTCATCCTCTTCCTTTACCCTTTCCTCAGCGCGCTTGTCCTCCTCCTCAGGCTTTTCACCGGCCTCTTCCCCGGGTTTTCCTCTAGCCATTTCTTCCTGCGCCGGCTGTGCATAGCCTTTTGCCGCCCATTCTTCCTCTACAGAAAGCACAATCCCTTCCAGTATCTCCTCCACGGCCTCTAAACTTATCTCCTCTATCTCCCCAGGCATCTCATCCTCAAAGACCCAAACCTGCTGGAGAGGGCCTATTTTAACCTTTGCCGGCATGTCAGGATCGGCGTTCCCGACCTCTATATAACCATCAGTGCATATAACCCTTGTGGTCTCTTTTTCTTTTCCATCCTTTTCCGCCTTTTCATTGACTATTATCTCTTCCGTTCCAACCACTCCGCTTACAGCGGTTGTAGTCTGGATCTCAAACCTGGATTTTGGATTGGCAAACTTCCCTACAATGGCCCGAAGACGTCCGAGTTTCATCTTAAAACCGGACTTGCTCAATCCATCTGAGGCGCTGTAGTAAAATTCCTTGACCTCAAGGTCTGTATTTTCTCCGATATCAAGCAAAGCCCCGTTTATAAATCTTAGCTTCACCTTTGAACCGGATACCGTCTTTATTTTATCCTTTAAAAAAATCTCATCTTTGACCTTTGCAATGGACGGCATGGTTTCCCATGGATGCTGAAGATAGACTTCTCCTTCAATATCTTCAACATTGCCGGAAGGAAGCCTGACAGAATGTGATCCGGCTGCCGAAATGGAAAAAATGCAGAGCATTAGCGCCCATGTCAAGATTTTAAAATTATATGTCTTTATGAATCCTGTTTTTTTGATCATTATCATCTCTCCAACAGAAATTTGGAAATCCATTTAGGCCATCAAAATGTTCTTAAAATACATCCAAAACCTAAATTTTATCATGAAAATACTTTTTCATCCTCGGGTGCGAAAAATTCTTGTTCATGAGCGTTTATTCTTCTTTTAAGACTTTAACTTTTGGGTTCCAAATTTCTGCTCCAAAGATTTTAGAATTTGAAGGCAATTCCAATAGAATAAATGTTCTGGTGGTAATCTTTGCTGTCCAGGGCAGTGGTGATTTCATCAATATTAGAATCGTTTTGTTTATAAATATATTCCAATATCATATCTATGACCAGATATTTGCGGCCATTTTTCTCTTTCTTAAAAAGACCCTGTTTGTGTTTGAACCTGTAGGCAAAGGTCCTGTCGTCCCTGCGCCTTCCACCCAAATCTACAATCCTGTACCATTCGTATCTCTTTTTCCTCAAGGATAGAGTATGGGTGTCCTTAAATGATGACCAGTCTCTCTGTGGGAAAAACAGATTGAGCGGCAGGATAAAACTTTTTGGGATGAAAAATCTGAACGAGCATTCTTCAATGTTTCCCACTGTAGTGTCATCTTTATAGGCAATGGCCAATTCATCCTTTATTAAATCCTCTTCGGTAACGGAATAGGCCAATTCTATGTAGCCTGCCCTGTTTGGGGAATAAAAACGTAATCTGGCCTCTCCGTTTGTATATTCCTTGTCTATGTTCCTGTCAAATACGTAGGCTCTGCGCCCATATCCTCCGGTTAACTCTAACCTCATACAAAAATCGATGTCATAAGTCCATTTTAACTTGATGTCATTCCCGTACCCATAGTGATCGTGATTGCGTGTAACATCATTATAAATTGCAATCAGGCCGATTCTCGATGTGCGCAAAAAATATGTCCAGGATGCTGCCAGCATCTGGACACGAAGGTCATTATCCTCCTCATCCTCGTAAAAACGGGTATCATACATGTATTGTAAAGAAACGAGGTTTAGGCCCTTCATTGCTGGGAAAGGCCAGATAACTTTAGGCATATACCTTAAACTATAATAAGAATCAGACTTCCCAGAAGGGTCGTCTTCGAGGACAGGGAAAAGGTCAACATTATCATCGTAAGAGTATTTCATTGACAGATCCTGCTTGAGAAAACCCTGCTTTTTTGTCTCCAAAATCCCTAAAACATTCAATGCCTCAAGGGAAAGTTTGGTTTTGGGTGAAAGCCTGACTGCCTTTTTGAGCTCTTCAGCGGCATCGTCATATCTTTTCAGAAAAACCAGGGTCAAACCCAAATCCTTTTGCGCATAGGCATGTTTTGGGTATATCTCAAGAACCCTCCTGAATCCTGCCTCTGCCTTTTCATATTCCCCTGACTTGAGCATCTCTTTCGCTTCAAGGTAGGTTACGGTCTTTCCCTCAGCATCGCATAAACCTCCGGAGACAAGTAAGCCGAGTCCGAGGCATGCAAGGAAGATGATCAATCGCCTACACTTTCCTCCTATACGAAACATAGAAACTATAAAAACCCCTATGGAAGCGATTGCCAAAATACCTGCTATAAATAAGAACAAACGGAAAATGGCAGATGTTAAATGCCCGTCTTTTCCAAACTCTGAGACAAAACAACCTCCTTTTCTGGATTCATCTTCAGTCGCCTCACTCTCCGGAGAAACAGGCAGACCAGGGGGAGTTTCGGCGCTGGATGTCACAGGGCGGTAACGGCTGCTATCTGTAGAAAACGGGCATGGATCCGGCTTAAAATAAAGCCGGGCAGGCTGACCATTGTTTTTCAACCAGTACCCTGTCCCTGCCTCCATTACTCCGGTTTCATACATATAAGGCATGTTTGGATCCGATGCATTGGGATCAAATGCATAGAGCGTTGGCACGCCAGGGGCGTCAGGATCTCCGCAATAAAGATTAGTGATTATTTCCCCATTGTTCGGGTCATCCAATATCTCCTGCCATGAAACATCAAAGGGATATGGTGAACCAATAAGGTTCCAATCTTCCGTAATGACAACCGAATATGGAGTCTGAACAGGCCTTCCTGGTATATCGATTTCTGCCTTCTCTTTCCTGGTTATTAAAAAAAAGGCCTTGCATGGGGCTATATTCCCGATATCAGGAAACTCGCAATATTTCCATTGATCCTGACCATCAGGGTCCCACCAGAAGAGCCTCCATTCCTCACGGTCTGGCTCGCCAAGATCATCCAAAATATTGTTTGGATCCGCAGGATCGTTAACGAAAGGTGATACAGGAAATGTGATAATCCGGTAATCTTTTATATATATGCCAGAGTGAATTGTGCCCGTCTTATATTCAACGCCTGGGATTGCTATGAATATATCCGAAGTACCGCTAAGTTTTCCTAATTGATCCTCGGCTACAATTAGGAAATAATACAGCCGCTGATCGGTCAAACCGCTCATTATATATAAGCCGGCTCCTGCATCAACGCTCACGAAAGCGGTTTCGTCAAGATTTATATCAGGCGATGCGCTGTAATAGATCCTGTTGCATTTTATATCCAGCCCCTTGTTTGAATTGGGGTCCCATGACACCTTTACCTCGCCTGAACCTACGGCATTATCGCCGACAGTGACCCAAAAATTTGAGGGCGTCACAGGGGCTATCGCTGTAGACCAATCGCTTGTATGCTTTGTTATTACACGGGCCATATATATCCCCCCGGATGATATGTAAAACCCGATATTTTCCCCATCTTGCGGCATAAAGATCTCAGTCATTCCAAACCTTTCAAATTTGATCACCGCCCTGCTTACCGCATCAGAGAATGCCACAGGCGGCTGGAGACAGCTCGCAATCGGTATATCAAAAACAATCGCAGGCGCGTCAGGGTTTCTATCCGGATTATATTCCACAGGATTTCCGGATGGATCGATCATATTGATCCTTACTACAGCGGCGACAGGATTATCACTATCAGAAAGATACCCGATTTTGAGATCCAACCGGCAGTCAGGATCGACTGTCTGAATGCCTTTCCCGTTGGGGTCTACATACTCCAGGAATGTCGGGTCAATCTCGGATGCATCAAAATTCACATATAAATGCCTGGCTTCACCATCGATATAAATATCTCCTTTTACAGGTATTTTCCCCTTGGAGAGCACTTCAGAGCCTACCAGGGTATCTGTGACCTCGGCGATAGACCTGATTTCTATGGGAGAAAGGCGTTGTTCTACTGTAAATCTGTGGTATATATGGCCAAGGAGAGGTTCATTGTTTACGCCTGCAAGGTCCATAAGAAATGCCACAATATAACAGTTGGGATCGCCAGGAGGATTAAAGCTCATATGATTTATAGCGGCATCTAAAGTATATCTCAGGATGGTTGACATGTTGAGATGCTCCGGATTTTTTATAACTTCCATACCTTCGTCCGCATGTGTTATATATGGCCCGCCAGGCGGGACGTTGGGATCGTCAGGCGACCCATCACTATCCGCGTCATCGCCTGCATCAAAAAATCTTAAGGATAACTGTTTGACAAAATTGTTATTGACATCTACCCATTCCCCCTGCTCCCCCTTCTGATCCCTGTAGAAAAAATTTAGGGCCATTTTGCCATCGTCTATATCCTCCTTAATGATAGAAACCGAATATGATGAGGGATTGTCTAAGGTTATATCCACATCGGTTATGTCCTTCACTACCGGAAATCTCTGGCTGACACCGCGATATCCACTGGACTGTGCATAAATGCGGTAGTTTGTATCCTGAAAGACAATAAAATCGTGCAGAAAAGGCTGATTAGGATCGGCCTTTGAAAGATCCACAGCATCGACATGCCTTTCCCTCTCTTTGCCCTGTTCCATAAAAAGTCCCTTTAAGATCATACGGACATTGTCGGCCGCGGTATTTAAGGCAACCTTTATAATACGGGGGGGTTGTGTCCCTGTTATGCGGACAAGAGAAACTTCCTTTGTGTTCCAGCCAGGATTAAGTGTCATGGCTTTTTTCATGGGCTGATATTTCCAGCTTTCCAGTTTATTCGGGTCGATGTTTTTTGCCCGCATTTCATATATGCCTGGATTAAGGTTATTTATAAAATAGCTATATTCAAATGAAACCGGATCCCGCTCAAGCATATTAGGATCATCAATCGATACAATGAATGTATCGTCCGGATAGGTCTGATAAATATTTAGGATTACACCCTCCTGAATCATATTTAACATAGGCTGATTTGGGTCTTTTATCAGGGCAGTCAAAGAAGCGCATTCATCGATTCCGTCACAGTTGTGATCTGTTCCATCGCCACAGGTGTCCGGCGCCCCTGGACGGATATTAGGGTCTGAATCATCGCAATCGCCCGGCTTAATGGCGGCATAGCGCCCATTCGGATCACACATGCACTTCCAATCATCCACCAGCCCGTACCCGTCATTATCCTCATCCAGATAATACCTGACGCAGCCCTGCGCGCCTTCATTGTCCACTATACCGTCGCAGTCATTGTCCCTGCCATCGCATACCTCAAGGTTTCCCGGAAACCTTTCAGGATCATTATCATCACAGTCGCCTGCAAGCAAGGCAGTGTATTCCCCCTCCGGCGCACACAAACACCGCCAGTCCAAATCCTGCCCATATATATCCCCATCATGGTCACGATAATATATTGTGCAGCCCTGCGCACCTTCATTGTCCACTGTACCGTCGCAGTCATTATCCCTGCCGTCGCATATCTCTATAGCCCCAGGATAGATATTCGGGTCCATATCATCGCAATCGCCGCTTTGTATCGAATAATCCGGAGGCAAAATCACCGAATCAATAATATAATTGGGATCACCATATCCATCCCCGTCCCCGTCATAATAATAAGAGGCATAGAGCATCCCGTCATGCGCAGGCCACCCTTCTATATCATCGACTGCCCTTGTTATCTTCAAATTGGTTGTGCATGAAGACCGTAGTATAATAAAATTCAATATCAATACCGGGCAGGTCGCCCCCTGCAAGACCTTTTTATAAGCTGTGAATCCTCCAACCCTTATATAATTGCCTTCTGGCTTGTAGGCCACATCAAAATACCAATTTGGATCTTCAAAATATGCACCTCTGGTAAATTCGAGCGCCCATGAATTTGGATCGCCTGGATTCAATTTCTTTGGCTCTAAAACATTCGGATCAAATTCTATATCCAAACCAAAAGACTCTATGTCATTCGGGGCATTGATTATATCCAGCGCAAACTGAACTGTCGATCCGCAAGAACCGGCAGGCTGATTATCTAAATACAAACCTGCCCCTGTCATCAATCTTCTGACGGCAGGGGCACCCTCTCCAGATATTGCAGGGCAAATCATCATTAATCCTACCAGACAAATGAAGGATGATAACAGGGAAAAAATTGTTAGACCACAGGCCAATTTACCCACCCTAATCCACATTGTTTCCTCCTAAACCTTAAGGCGCTCGCTATTTTTTCAGAACTTACACTTATCGGTGCTCTTCCGCTAATGGCCGAGCTGAGCGACGTTACGCATAATGAGCTATAAAGTAGCGGGTTATGCGAAAGTCGCTCGAGCGTTTTTGTTGGCGGTGCGCGAATCAGCGCGCAGACAATGAATCAGGCCGAACAACGAATTTTATCTATCTTTTTCC
>JAFGSM010000029.1 GCA_016934595.1 bacterium
AGAACTAGAAGTGTGGAGAGAAATATACAGCATATTAAAGAAATATTTCAAGCCATAGTATACAAAAGCTCTTTAGGCCCATCTTTCTTCAAAGATAAAACCTTGATCGAAATTGGACCAGGGGATACCCTTGGCTTAGCCCTAATGTTTATTGCATCAGGGTGCAAAAAAATCATATGTGTTGATAGGTTTAAATGTGTGCAGCATTCAAAAAAACATGCAATAATTTATAATTCCATTATCAATGAGCTACAGGGGGGATAAGATAGAAAGGTGTAAGAATGCCTTAGAACTGAATAATGGAAATATCAAGATAAACCCAGAGAAAATACAATACATTTCTAATATGCCATTTGAGAAGATAGATATAATTACTGAAAAATCTTGCGATATAATCTATTCTTTTGATGTCTTGGAACACGTATTAAATGTAAGGGAATGTTTTCGTCAGATGAAAAGATTTTTAAAACCACAGGGATACTGCATCCACGAGGTAGATCTTGCCGGACACGGAGAATTCGATGATCCTTATCACCCTTTGGATTTTCTACGTTTCTCCCCTTTTGTTTGGCGACTGATGAATTCAAACAGGGGAGCTCCCAATAGGGTGCGTTTTGGTGAATATATGACAATAATGAAAGAGATGAATTTTAAAACAGTTAAATTGATTAAGAATAAGATACATGATGAAGAAGTTGAAAAGGTAAAACCTTTTCTCTTTCATGAATTTAATAAATTAAATGTTGAGGAGTTGTCTGTGACAGGTTTTTTTATTGTGGCACAGACATTATAGCATTATAGTTCGGTTTTAAAAGCATCAAAATAATAATGTTAACTTATTATGTTTCCTTCTAAATATGTAAATGGGAATAAAAAAAACCAAAGAAAATTAGAGAATTCCCCTAGGATCTCTATAGTCACTCCATCATATAATCAGGGTAGATATCTGGAAGAAACTATTCTGAGTGTTTTAAATCAAAATTACCCTGATCTGGAATATATAATAATAGACGGAGGCTCGGCGGACAATTCTGTTGAGATCATAAAGAAATATTCCAAAGATTTGGCATTTTGGGTGAGCGAGGCTGACAGGGGACAGAGCCATGCCATAAATAAAGGAATAGCAAGGGCTACAGGGGAGATAATTAACTGGATCAATTCCGACGATTTATTATGTGATGGCTCATTGCAGAAAGTGGGGGCTTTTTTCCAAAAAAATCCGGAGGCAGAGGTTTGTTATGGTGATTTTATACCAATTGATGAAACAGGCGTAGAGCTTACCTATGGCAGATGTTTACCATTTTCGAAGAGGATGCTTTTATGCGGTGTTGGATTGCCACAGCAGTCTACCTTTTTTCGAAGGGATTTAATTAATACGTGCGGGGGGATAGATGAGTCTCTGCATCTTAGCATGGATTACGAGTTATATCTAAGGTTTGCTTTTAATGGCTGTAAATTCGGATGCATAAAAGAACCTTTAGGCAAATTCAGAATATATAATGAGACCAAATCTAATATTTCAAAGAAGAACGGCTCTTTTATTAATGAAAAAAAGGCTGTCCAGATGAGGTATCTGAAAAGATATTATCATACTCAAGATATCTCCCTTCTTCAGAGATGGTTCTGGTGGTTTACATTTATGAAGTGGATTTCAAATATAGACGTTTATATGCTTCATTGGAGGTTTTATTTGAACCGCCTCAAGAAAGGTAAAATTGGAAAGGGGATGACGTTATAACAATGCCTGTCAAGGTCGGTATAGAAATGCTTTCGGCTATCCCAGGCAAGTGCGGGGCAGTGGGAAACCTTTGGCGAAACAATATGAGGCTTTTACCTGAGGCGGATAAGGATATGGAGTTTTTCTTTTTTCTGACGCCATCCCTGAAGGTTTATTATGACACATATTTTAAAGACCGGCCTGGCAATCTGGAATTTATAGAAGTTTCTGTCGATCCTGAAAATGTGATAAAGAAACTTTTGGCTCAGGAAATCGAGGTGCCACGGTTATTGAATAGATATGGAATTGATGTCCATTTTACGTCAAGCCCAGCCCCGTTATTCTATCCTGTAAAACAGATTAAAATCTATAAAGTCACCGCATTGCAATTTTTTTATGTCCCAGAGCAGGTCGGATTAAAGCAGACAATATACCACAGAAAAGCTGCACCACGGAAGGCTAAACGTTCTGACCTGATAATTGCAAATAGTATCTATACTAAAAATGAGATTGTGAGATTGATGGAAATTCCTGAAGAAAAGGTTTGCGTCATCTATGAAGCGGTGGACCATGACCTTTTTAACACAGGAAGAGCGGTCGATGAACACAGGGCAGTTTTGGAGGAGAGGTTTTCTATAAGATACCCTTATGTACTTTTTATTTCCGATCTCCGGCCATATAAAAATCCTTTATTGTTAATAAAGGGTTATGAGGTGATGCTTAAAAAGAAGGATATTGAAGAAGATCTTCTGATCATTGGCAATAGTATACTAGGCTATGGTGAAGCGCTTAAACAATATGTTGAGAAGAGCCCTTTTTTTAAACGAATCCATTTTTTACCTTTTCAGGAGCCCTACGATCTTCTTCATTTTTATCGTTGCGCAAGCCTTTTTGTATATCCGTCCGAATTGGAAACCTTTGGCACGCCTCCCCTTGAAGCTATGGCCTGCGGAGTTCCGGTTATCGTCTCAAATAAAACGGCAGTGCCTGAGGTTGCCGGTGAAGGCGCATTGACATTTGATCCGAACAATATCGATGGTTTGGTTGATGTAATGGATAGGCTGTTATTTGACTCAGGTTTTAGAGAGAAAATGGTCAAACTCGGATACAAGAGGGCGAAAGAGTTTACATGGAAAAGACATGCCAAAGAAACTGTTGATATAATAAGACAGTTAGCAGCTTAGACCTTTGAAATATCGCAGATATACAGAATATTTCCCTTTACCGTCTCCTAAAAATCCTTGGTTTCTTATCCCCGTAGCCGATCCAGGGCCTTTTCGTTATTTTGTGCTCAATGTGCTTTCATCTAAATACGGGGCCCGGCTTTATTTCATAAGGTTGTTGCGGTTGTTTGTACGTGCGGGTGGCCACCGTTTGTGGCCGGTATTCTCGCCGGTGATCTTAAGGTATTTATTGCGTTGTAATCGTGTTTGACTTGTTAAAGGAAGTTATTCTTTCGCGTTGGCACGAGTGGGATCTGGGACAAACCCCCTGTGATATATCTTTTATACGCAGGACTTCAACATGGTTGGGAGACAGTGGAAAGGTTGTATTTTATGTATTTCCGATCGGAGGGGAATCACCTGCTTTGATAGCCAAAACAGTTCAAAATCCGGATTTCGGGGGCGCTATCAGAAAAGAGGCCCAGAATACACTGTATGTTTGGGAGAAACTCTCTAAGGATATCAAAAGCGCTATTCCTCGCCCTTTATGCCTAGATGAAATTGATGATCTGCCGGTTTATTTTGAGGTTGCGACCCCAGGGATGGCGTTTCCTGATATGGTTGCGGGTTGCTGGTTAAAAAAAACGAAAAAAAAGATAATTGTTAAGGCAGTGGAAGAGGTTTCCTGTTGGCTTTCCAGGTTTTATATTGAAATGGGCGTAAAAACTGTATGCCTTCAGGATGTTGATATCCATGATTTTTTTCTGAAGCCAATAGATGCGTTTGTTCAAAGAATAAACTTGTCCGGTACCGAAAGAAAAGCGATCTCTGATTTCAAAGATATGGCAAAGTCATTGAAAGGCACGAATATTAAATTTGTTCCGGAACATGGAGATTTTTGGGGTGGAAGCATATTGTTGGGGACTGACGGCAGATTAAAAATAATCGACTGGGAATTTTTTAATCCTTGCAACTTACCTTTGCAAGATTTTTTAAATTTAGCTGTTCACCCTGGCTTTGTTATTTCCAACAATAAAGAAAACGGCCTTTTAGGTGAATTTATGAATCTCTTTAGCGACAGTTACTTTCCCGAAATCATCGGTTCTTTTTTTTGGGAAAAAGTTAGGTTCTTTGGACTCGATTCAGCAGAATGCGTTGAATTAATTTTTGCTCTATTTCTTATAAAATTATCCTTGGATAGAGATCATAATACTAAATTAAAGAATTCTTGGAGATGTCTATTTAGTTATTTTATAGAAAACAGATCACTCTGTCGATTAATCAAATCAAGCTATTCGAAGAGATAGACAGATGCTAAAGTGGCTACGCAGTAACATGTGGCAGAAAAAACTTAAATATATTGTATATCAACAGGTCAACATACAAATGCCACATGCTTTCAAGAAGTCATTATACTACCAGATATAGGAGGGGCATAAATGTTGCCTACATTTTTGGGTTTGGGAGTTCCTAGAGCCGCAACTACATGGTTGCATGAATTGTTGGATAGGCACCCTGAGGTATATGTCCCAAAACGTCGAAAAGAGGTTCATTTTTTTGATAAGAATTATGATTTAGGCATCAATTGGTACGAAACCTTTTTCCCATCCAATGCTTATAACACTGAATATAAAGCTATAGGTGAAATTACAGCGCGCTATTTGTCATGTGAGCAGTGTCCTGAAAGGATTATTAAGACACCTTCAATTACAAAATTTATAGTAATATTGCGAAATCCAATAAATAGAGCATTCTCACATTATGGCATGAGGGTTAGAGAGGGGCTGTATTCTGGGTCTTTCGAATCATTTTTATTTAAACATCCTGACATGATCAGTCTGGGCTTTTATAGTTGCGGGTTTGAGAAATATTTTAATTTTTTTAAAAGGGAACAGTTTCTTATTCTTATTTTCGAGAAAGCAATGTCTAATATTGAAAAGACAAAAGAGGTTCTGGCAAATTTTTTGAATGTTTCTTTGGATAAATTCCCTGTTAATGCTGGAAACAAAGAAGTCAATAAATCGTATATACCAAAATTTAAATTTGCTTACTCGTTATCTGCCAATTTTGCCCGAAATCTTCGCAATAAGAATATGGATTGGCTTGTAAATTTAGTAAAAAGATTTGGTCTTAAGAAACTTTTTGGGAAAAATAAATCTGTTATGCTTAACATGAAAAAAGAAACATATGAAAATCTCAGAAAGATATATGGAAGTGAGATAACAAAACTCGAAAACCTTTTAAATATGGATTTAGGATGTTGGAAATAGCAAGTTTTATAGATTAAATCAATTAGTTGATAAAAAATACTAAATCAAAAATGATTCCGCGATTTGTTTATTTTGCAGGGGTTGACGGCTCGGGCAAGTCCACGTATGTTGATCTTTTAATAAAAGAGTTTGAAAGACGAGGTTTAAAGGCTCAGCGGGTATGGTTAAGGTTTAACTATCTTTTTACAAAACCCGTTTTGCTTTATTGCCGTATTACAGGTTTAACTCGCCGCCCCGTTCGCGGCGGGAAAAAAATTAGCGTCCATGATTTTCATAAATCGGCAGTTGTCTCTGTGCTTGTACAGTATCTGCATTTTATAGATACCTGTATTAATTATCTTTTCAAGGTATATCTACAGTTAAAATATGGGGAAAAATATATAATATGTGACAGGTTTGTTTATGATATAATAGCTGATTTTATAATAGAAAGCCGTGATTTCGACTTGCCCAGAAAGAGGATTGGCAGGATTCTGCTTTGGTTGTTGCCAAAGGATGCCAGGGTCTTCTATTTTAAGGTGGACAAGGATAAGATTCTTAAAAGGAAGCCGGAGGTATTGATCGACGATGAGGATTATGACTTAAAGTACTGTGTATATCAGGAATTGGAAAGACATTACCGGTTCGATTATCTTATCAACAATAATGGTGATATGGATGATGTCTTTCAAGGGATTGTCATGGAGATATTTACTCAGAAAGGCTGATAGCATATTTTTTATCATAAATTTTATATCAAAACATGGTATGGATGGAATGAGCAACATCAAGGTTCCGGCATTATTATCCTGGCTTTTTCCTTATAAAGATAAAGATCTGCCGGTTAGCATTAAATCGCCATTGGCGTATTATCTTATACAGAATAAAATAACCCTGATCATCATCAATTGGGTTTTTCAGGGCATTTTGGGTATGGATAAAACAGAGATCCTTTTTCATCTTGGTTATGATCTGGTTTGGGCAATAATATTTTTCGGCTTACTGGCTAATTTGATAGGCTGGTGGACGGCTATGTTTTTTTCCATTATCTTGGCCCATACGTTAAACTGGTTGCTGAATAGCCATTTCTGGGTTATGGGGCGATATATCGGAATAAGCAGGGTTTCAACTGAGAAGATATACTCTTATCTTGAGAGGTTTTACGATAATTTTTCCGAGAACAGGGCCTTGCTGGGGGCGGTCGTCCTCGGAAATATGAGACGTGGAGGTTCTATTAAAACTACATCGGACCTGGATTTGAGGGTAATAAGAAAAAGAGGGCTTTTAAATGCAATACTGTCAAACCTTATCCTCGCGGGGCTGAAGACATCCGCTTTTCTTAAAAGATTTCCATTGGATATATACCTGCTGGATGATGTGATTGGATTGTCACGTTATCGATTGGACGAAAGCCCTTTGATTTTATTTGATAGAGGTGGCGACATAAGAGGGTTTTATGCATCCCGGAACCAATGCTTTGATTTGATGAATAATGAAAGATCAATGCCTGAATCCAAAAAAGAGAGGCATGAAAAATAACAGCTATTCTTAGATGAATAAGACGGGGGGTAAAAAGCAAATCAAGCTATGCATAGTATGCTCAGGCGGGGGGCACCTTATTGAGTCCAAACTGGCCACAATGACCTTAAGGTATCCCAAATATTATGTGACTTTCTATTCTCCCCATCACAGGCATGAAAAAGAAAAATACTATCACGTTATCAATCCCTATAGAAATTTGGCCCGTTTTATAATAAATTTCTGGCAGTCTCTTATTATATTTCTGAAGGAACGGCCGGATATTATAATCACGACAGGCGCCAGCGTGGTGATATCCACATGTATGATCGCCAAGCTGTTCAGGAAAAAGGTGATATTCATAGAGTCAAGCGGCAATCCTTTGACTGCTTCGGCTACGGGTAGGCTCTTATACAGGATGTCAGATCTTTTTTATGTCCAGCGTGAACAACAGAAAAGATTTTTCCCTGATGCCCGCTATATGGGAAGTTTGCTATGATATTCGTTACAGTCGGCGTTTCTCAGCCTTTTGACAGGCTTATTAAAGAAGTGGACAGGATTTCAAAGAATATTCCGGATAATATGTTCGCTCAAATTGGCCGGTCATATTATGAGCCCGGAAACATTCCCTATAAAAGATTCCTTTCTCAAAAAGAGGTTGATGATTATATTGAGAAATCCCGGATAGTTATAACTCACGGCGGATTTGGAAGTATTTTTGGTGTCTTGTCAAAAGGAAAACCCCTTATTTCCGTGCCTAAAGTATTTGAGCTTGATAAAACAGATAACGATCAGACTGATCTGGTGAGGTTGCTTGAATTTGAAGGGAGGCTTGTTGGGGTATATGATATAAAGATGTTGGAAAAGGCGATTCTGGAGTTTAATCTTGCCCCGAAAAGGTTTAATTATAATACCAAAATATCGGAGGATATTGATAGGCAAATACGTGAGTGGTTTTAAAAAGGTGGATGAATAGGATATGAAAGTCGATTTATTAAATTGCAGAAATAGAAAAGAATTAAGGGAAAAACTTTCGGATGTTCTGGATAATATATACTCAGACCTGTTCCCTTCTGATAAAAAGGTATCGATACTGATAAAACCCAACCTGAACAGCAATATGAATTCTTTGACCGGCAATACTACGGATCTGAGGTTGCTGGCCGTTGTCATTGAATACCTGAAGGATAGAAATTATGCCAATATTACGGTTGGAGAGGGTACAAACAGTGGATTTTTCAGGGCTGGAGTCAATGTGATACGCAGGCTGAGGGTCGATGAGTTGGCCAGATATTATAATGTCAAGGTCGTTGATTTTAATCATTCAGATACGATTCCAATCGAACTGGAAGACGGGGTTAAGGCAAACATAGCAAGGGATTGCCTTGAATCCGGTTTCTTTATAAACATCCCTAAGCTAAAGACACATTTTGAGACAGAGATGACGGTCTGCCTGAAGAGCCTTATCGGGTGCCTGGCGGGCAGGGAGAACAAAAAAAAGGCCCACAGCAGCCTGATAAAAAATATCCTGAAGCTAAACGATGCCATAAAACCCGATCTGCAGATTGTAGACGGGTTAATAGCCATGGAAGGCACAGGCCCGTCACTTGGCGAGCCTAAGAAGATAGACACTGTTTTGATAGGCACGAATCCATACCTCCTTGATATGATTGCATCAAAGATCGCTGGATATGATGATTTCAGGTGTATTCCTGTATTGAGGGAGGCCCTGAAACAAAAAAAGATAGACGATTTTATGATCAGTGAATATAACAGTATGGATATGGAAAAGAACGTTTTTAAGAGGCCTGAAATCAGTTTTTGGGTGGCCTTGACAATCAACCCCAGGGTACAAAAATACCTTATAAAGATCAGATATGCCCCTTTAATAAACAGGGCCTTTAATTGGGAAATAACAAGAAGGCTTCTTTTTGGTCTGGGCATTTCACAGGATTTCATTGTATTCAAAGAGCCTGATGTCTCCTTGCCATACCTTGTTAATGGCAATTGCATGGATGGTTGTGCTGTATGTAATGATATATGTCCTGTTGGGTTTGATTTGCCCGGGGATTTTGGGACGGAAAAGATGAGATCATGCATCAAATGCCTTTATTGCTATTCCGCATGCCCTCAAAATGCTGTAAAAGTAGACGGGGATATGGGATTCTTTAACCAACAGAACAAGCAGTACGAGGGGTATATAAGAAGGCTTTTTGTGGAGGATAGGTCATGAGGATATTGATGCTCAACCCTCCATATTTTAAGAAATTTTCCAGGTCACAGCGCAGTCCGGCAGTGACAAAGAGCGGTTGTATCTATTACCCTATGTGGCTGGCATACGCAACCGGTGTTCTGGAACAAGCCGGATACGATGTAAAACTGGTTGATGCCCCGGGTGACGGATATAACCTTGAGTACATACTAAGTCTTGCGGAAGAATTTCAGCCGGAATTGACTGTCATCGATACTTCTACTCCGAGCATTAATAATGATGTGCAGGTGGCAGAGGCAATAAAGGACAAATTGGATACCTTTATATGTTTGGTTGGGACGCATGTGTCTGCTTTGCCTGAAGAGTCTCTGCTTTTAAGCGATTCTATAAATGCAGTGGCTGTAAGGGAATACGATTATACTATCCTTGAACTGGCCAGGAGGATTGAGCATGGCAAAAAAGATGGTTTGGAGAAAAGAAGAAATGATAACCATAAGGGAGCAATATCTAAAGATATTAAAAATCCTGTTGGAAATGCGGACTTGTCAGGAGTAAAAGGGCTTTCATACCGGCAGAATGGGAAAATTTTCCACAACGAAAAAAGACCGTTGATAGATAATCTTGATGGAATTCCTTTTGTCAGTGAGGTTTACAAAAGGCACTTAAAGATTGAAAATTATTTTTATGGCGGAAACTTGCATCCTGTGGTGACAATAGTTTCGGGGAGGGGTTGCCCGAACCGTTGCATATATTGTCTTTATCCTCAGACTATGACAGGCCATAAATACAGATATAGAAGTATAAAGAAAGTCGTCGATGAATTGGAATATATTAAGGATCAGTTTCCACAGATGAGAGAGGTGTTTCTGGAGGACGATACTTTAACCGTAAATAAGGACAGGTGTT
This sequence comes from bacterium, assembly GCA_016934595.1. Classification (GTDB taxonomy): domain Bacteria; phylum SZUA-182; class SZUA-182; order DTGQ01; family JAFGSM01; genus JAFGSM01. Next base: position 9,766 of record JAFGSM010000029.1, read on the forward strand.
TGGAGTTTTCAGATGAGATATTATCCCGCGGATTGAAGATCACATGGTCAACCAATTCCAGGGCTGATGCCGATTTTGAAACCCTGAAGGCCATTAAAAAGGCAGGTTGCCGTTATCTGTGCGTGGGTTTTGAGAGCGCTGAACAGAGCATACTGGATAACATGATGAAGAATTTGAAGGTAGAACAGGTGTATGAATTTGTAATAAATGCCAAGAAGGCTGGATTGTTGGTTCACGGGTGTTTTTTGGTTGGGAATCCAGGCGAAACAAAAGAGACATTGGAAAAAACGTTGGCCATGGCGAAGGAATTAGACCCTGATTCTGCTCAATTTTTTCCGATTATGGTATATCCCGGCACAAAGGCTTATGAGTGGGCTTTTGAAAACCGTTATTTAACCACTAATGACTACAGGGAATGGCTGACAAAGGATGGTTTGCATAATTGCGTTGTGAGCCGCCCGGGTTTGACTGAGCGGGAACTGGTTGAGTTTTGTGATCATGCCAGGGCTTCCTTCTATTTCAGGCCTAAATATATAATTCGAAAAGCCGTCCAGTCATTGCTTGATTTCAAGGAGGCCAAGCGCAACATTAAGGCTGGGCTTACATCGTTTAAGTATCTCGTCAGGGGTTCATTCCCTGATTAGTTAAATAATTAGTAATGTCAAAGTAAATCCTGATGGATTCGTAAAAAGTCACCAAACCTGTCATTCCGGCGAAAGCCGGAGTCCAGAGTCATTTGAAAGCACTGGATCCCGTGTCAGGCACGGAATGACGAGATAAGGTAAAACCGACTTTTAAGAAAAGGAAACCGGTTTGCTGCTTGCTATGGGGAATGAAGGCGTAAAATTCTCTGTTATCGTGCCAGTATATAATGGGGAAAAAACGCTGGAAAGATGTTTGTCTGCGCTTAAAAGGCAGACAATTCCACGTGATGATTATGAAATTATTCTTGTTGATGATGGTTCGACAGATGGAACAGCCAATATAGCAAGGTCTAATGTTGACAAATATTTGTATCAAAAGAATCAGGGGCCTGCAGCAGCCAGAAATCTGGGTGTTAGAATGGCAAACGGGAAAATAGTTTTATTTACGGACTCTGATTGTGAACCAGTTGAGAATTGGATTGAAGAAATGGTTGCCCCTTTCAGATGGAATACTGAAATCGTTGGGGTAAAGGGCGCCTATTTAACCAAACAAAAAGAGATAATGGCCCGTTTTGTCCAGATCGAATACGAAACCCGTTATGAATTTATGAAGAGATTTGAATATATAGATTTTATCGATACTTATGCTGCGGCTTATAAGAAGGATATTTTTTTAGAATTCGGGGGTTTTGATTCGGATTTTCCTATAGCCATGACTGAGGATACGGAACTATCTTATAGAATTTCCGCAGCCGGACACAAAATGGTTTTTAACCCAAAGGCCTTTGTCTATCATAGCCACCCCACATCATTCTTTTACTATTTAAAAAGAAAATACCGGGCAGCCTACTGGCGCTTATTGGCGGTTAAGAAAAACAGGGACAAGATAAAAGGCGATACCCATACCCCTGTGGATATAAAATTACAGATTATAACATTGCCAATAGTCTTGTTTAGTTTCATGATATCACTGCTGAGCAAAAATGCTATTTTTCTTTTGTTTGGCATAGCGTTATTTTTATTCGCTTGCACCAGCTTCATAAGATTAGGGATAAAAAAGGACCCTGTTATTTCTTTTATTAGTCCGTTTATTATCGGAGCCAGGACAGTTGTTTACATTATTGGTTTGAGCCTTGGGTCCTGGAGATTTCTTTTAGCAGGTTAAACAGGTTAGTATAAAAGATCCATAGAGTTATGGAATTCGGGAGTGCCAGAGTTTACTTAATCCTGAAAAGGATATATGATTTTTTTTTATCCTGTTTTCTATTTTTTTTATGTTCACCCTTGATGGTATTGATAGCACTTTTAGTCAAGCTAACTTCAGATGGTCCAGTATTCTATAATTGGAAGGTCGTTGGCGAAAATGGCAGGAATTTCACATCCTATAAGTTTCGTTCCATGTATCAGGATGCGGATAGGCTTAAGGACAAACTTATGAAGGACAATGAAATGAAAGGACCTGTGTTCAAGCTGACAAACGATCCGAGGATTACCCCAGTTGGGAAGGCGCTAAGGAAATACAGCCTTGATGAGCTTCCGCAATTGTGGAGCGTTATGAAAGGGGATATGTCAATGGTTGGCCCGAGGCCGCCTTTACAGAGCGAATATGAGCATTTCACGGATTGGCAGAAAAAGAAACTGGCGGTAAAGCCCGGTATTACCTGCCTGTGGCAGACATGCGGGCGGAATGATATCTCCGATTTCGATGAGTGGGTCAAGCTGGATTTGGAATATATCGATAACCGAAGTCTTTTAATGGATATAAAGATTTTGCTTGATACGGTTAAATGTGTTATAAGGGGCACAGGGAAGTAGATGCATAAGGAGAAGATATGAAGGCTTTGGTTACAGGCGGGGCCGGTTTTATAGGGTCTCATATTGTTGACCGTCTTTTAGAAGAGGGGTATGATGTAAGAATACTGGATAATCTCGATGCCAGGGTTCATCCAAAAGGGAAGCCCCCCTGGATTTCCAAGGATGCGGAGTTCATTGAAGGCGATGTTCGGGACAAGGAAACGCTTGCCAGCGCTATGGATGGCGTGGAGGTAGTATTCCATCAGGCGGCGTATCAGGATTATATGCCGGATTTCAGCATATTCCTTCATGTGAACAGCGTAAGTGCTGCCCTGATCCATGAGATCATCCTTGAGGGAAGAAGGTCTTCCGGCAAGGGAAAGAAGGCCCCGGGCAGCCAGGTACGGAAGGTGATAGTGGCCTCAAGCCAGGCAGTTTATGGAGAAGGCCAGTACAGGTGTGGAAACCCGAAATGCAGGGCTTATAATGCAGTGATCCAGCCTCAGACCCGCTCTGACGGACAACTGCATGAAGGCAGGTGGGGCCTTTTCTGCCCTGAATGCTCAGGGCCTATGGAATATGTCAAACTCTCCGAGCAATATCATAATCCTTATAATGCCTATGCCATAAGCAAGCTGGCAGAAGAGATGTCTGCGGTGAGGCTCGGAAGGCTCCACGGCATACCTTCAGTGGCCTTGCGGTATTCCATAGTGCAGGGGCCGAGGCAGTCCCTTTACAACCAGTATTCTGGGATATGCAGAATATTTTGCATGAGGCTGCTGAACGGGCTTCCTCCTGTAATCTATGAGGATGGTCTGCAAAAAAGGGACTATACACATATCAAGGATGTGGTCGAGGCAAATATGGTTGTCATGAAGGACAGCAGGGCAGATTACGAGGTCTTTAATGTGGGAAGCGGGCTTGAGATAACCGTCAGGGAATATGCCGGTTTGCTCACACGCAAATTGGGCAAAAATATCGAACCTATGATCCCTGGCGAGTACCGAGTAGGGGATAACCGCAACAGCGTTTCAGATATAAGCAAATTAAAAGGACTTGGGTGGAAGCCCAGGCATGGCCTTGAGCATATATTCGATGATTATATAACATGGATACATAACCAGGGTGACATTGGGAAATATTTCGAGGAGGCGGAAAAGGCCATGAGGCAGCAGGGAGTTGTAAGGAAGATAGGGGGGAATCAGAAATGTTAATAGTTCGCAGCCCTTTGCGTATTTCTTTGGCAGGTGGCGGGACCGACCTGCCTGTATATTACCGCAATTATGGCGGGGCAGTCATCAACACATCAATAGACCGATATTTTTATGTATTTTTAAAGACAGAGTCCTCCAATGGACTGGAGATAGCTTCCGCAGATTTCAGGACATTTTTCAGGCATGACGGCAATCATCCCCTTGCATGGGAGGGGGATCTGGAACTGCCCCGCGCCATTTTCCATCATTTCGGTATAAACAATGGGTTGAGCCTTTTTCTGGCATCCGAGATCCCTCCCGGAACCGGCCTGGGATCGTCCAGTTCGGTCTCTGTGGGGTTGATAAAGGCATTGAGCGCAGCATGCGGATTAAACATGAGCAGGGAGGATATTTCAGAGCTTGCCTGCTTCATCGAGATCGAGAAGCTGGGCTCGCCTATCGGAAAGCAGGATCAGTATGCCGCTACGTTCGGAGGGTTGAACCTGATCACCTTCGAAGCCGACAAGACACAGGTCACCCCTTTGAATCTGTCACAGGAAAACCGGAACCGTCTGGAACGTTCCCTGATGCTTTTTTATACAGGCCAAAGCAGGAAGGCTAATGATATACTTTCACGCCAGAATGAGGCGAGCGGGAAAAAACAGGGGGCGACCCTTGATGCGCTCCACCGTGTAAAGGAGATGGTCCCGAATGTCAGGAAATGCTTTGAGTCAGGCGATATAGAGGGCTTTGGGATGCTGCTCGATCAAAACTGGCAGGAAAAGAAAAGGTTTGCAAAAGGGGTGAGCAATCAGCGCATAGACGATTGTTATGATGCGGCTGTCAGGGCGGGCGCCTTAGGTGGAAAGGTCACGGGGGCAGGGGGCGGCGGATTTCTCCTCCTTTGCTGCGACGAATCCAGGCAAGAGCCTGTTATAAAGGAGATGGAGGCCCTCGGGCTTATAAAGGTAGGTTTCCATTTTGAGGACATGGGGGCGCGGGTGATCATGAACTCCGGCCTGAGATTGACTACCAGGCATGAGTGGAAGGGTTTCTCTGATCTGATAGCAAGGGTTTGAGACGCATGAATGGAAAGTCATCAGTCAAAAGGCATTATCTGTGGGTTGCCTTGTCCTCTCTGGATCTTCTCGGATTATTGGCTGCCTTCCTTTTTTCTTATTGGATCCGCATTTATAGCGGGATTATACCTTATTTTTCAGATGCCCCATTTCCTGATTATGTCATGCTCTATCTCTATTCCATACCTTTTTTGATATTGATCTTTCAACAAAACCGTCTTTATGACCACCATGAGCTTTTCTATGGCACGGGCGAGTTTGTCCAGATTATAAAGGGTGTTACCTTCTATATACTCAGCGTGATAGTGCTGAGCTTTGTAATCCGCACCGCCCCCCCGTCCAGGGGCTGGCTGATAGGGACATGGATCTTTTCCATTGTGTTTATATCCGCAGGTCGAATCTTTTTGAGGGTTTGCTTAAAAAGGATTTGGAAGAACGGGGACTCCCTTGACAGGGTCATAATTATAGGCGCCAACGAGGAGGCAAAGGCGATTGCTGAACAGATTGACAACAAAGGCATGGTTGATGTGGTTGGTTTCCTGGACGAATTTTCCTTTCAGGGTGAGAAGGTGTGGAATGAAAAGACCATATTGGGCCCGCCAACAAGATATATCGAAATCTCCAAAAGGGAAGGGGCTAACCTTGTCATACTTGTGCCCGATGCGATTAGTTGGGAGTCTCAAAGGGAGATACTGGGGAATGCCTCAAATCAAAAGGATGTCGAGATACAGATCGCGCCCGGCTTTAGCGAATTGTATCTGACCTCTATGCGTGTGTGCTTCAAAGGAAATGTCCCGCTGCTTCGTTTTTATCCTGGCTATATCACAGGGCTCGATGCCTTGCAGAAGATGGTGATGGATTATACACTAGGTGTTTTGTTTCTGGTTCTGGCAGTGCCGGTCATCCTTTTATCCTCCATGATCCTTTTTCTTGAGGGGAAAAAGCCTGTCATTAAAGGATTCAAGGTCCTTGGCAAAAACGGCGAGGTATTTGAGACATATAAATTCCGAACCGGAGCGGATGTGCCTACAAGCTATCGAAGCTTCAGAAACAGGGCAAAGGACAGCGCACGTTTGGCCGAGGAAATGACCCCTTTTGGCGGATTTCTTTTTCAAACAACCCTCGATAAACTGCCGCAGTTGTTTAACGTGATTATGGGGAAGATGAGCCTGGTTGGCCCCAGGGTGGTGCCTGTAGATTCTGCAAAAAGATACGGTCCCTGGCTTGCAAGCATACTTGCGGTCAAACCTGGTATGACTGGGGCATGGGCGTTTCAGAAATACAACGACCTTGAGCAGGAGATATCCCTGACACTCTATTATGTGAGGAACTGGAGCATACACAAAGACCTTCTCCTCATGGCCCAGACATTTTTTGAAATGCTCAGGACACGTTTCAGGACAAGGTTGCTGGAGACCGTGGAGCAGGCGGACTAAAGGATGAAGGCATTCCTTTTGGCAGCCGGATTAGGCCTGCGGCTCAGGCCATTGACTGATAATACCCCAAAATGTCTGCTGCCTTTAAACGGAAAACCTCTCCTTGGGATATGGCTTGATACCTTAAAAAAGCACGGAATAGAAGATGTCTTGATAAATACGCATTATTTGGCGGAAAAGGTTAGGGATTTTATATGTGACAATAAAAAAAGGGAAGACTGGCCTGCGATAAAATTGTTTCACGAGCCCGATCTTTTGGGGAGCGCAGGGACAGTGATGGCCAACAGGGATTTCATAGGCGCTGATGAGGATTTTGTCGTTATTTATGCAGACAATCTAACCTGTTTTGACCTGGGCGACATGGTCAAATATCACTTTAGCCACAACGGGGTATTGACTATCGGATTGTTCAGATCGGATAAACCCTGGGCGTGCGGGATCGTTGAGATTAAACACTGTGAAATTCCATGTAAAACGACCTTGAATCTTCAATTTAAAAAGAAGAATGAAAACGTACGGAATGGATTTTCGGATGAAAAGAGATCAGGCCAGGAAGATAGTCATGAGGGCGAAGGCGGCTTGATAACAGGATTTGAAGAAAAACCTGAGCATCCCAGGAGCAATCTTGCCAATGCAGGCATTTATGTGGCAAATGTAAGGATCTTTGATTATTTCCCTGAAATGAGCTGGAGCGAGACTATAAAACAGGAAGATGAAAGACAGGGCAAAAATGGGGCGCTTGATTTTGGTTATCACATCCTGCCCAGGCTCGTAGGCAAAATGTATGGTTACATAATCGATTCATTTTTCATTGACATAGGGACTGTTGAGAATTACGAGATTGCAAAAAAGATGTGGAGGAAATAGATTACGAAAGTGGATAAGAAAATACTATGCAAATCCCAATCCCGGCGGGTAAGAATGAAAAATGGCTATATCAAAATGGTGCGAATATAAATGCGTGAGAGTTATGAAATTGGCTCAAGGGCATATATTGTATTAGTGTTTTGTGCTCCTTAAAAGAAACAGACTTATATGAGAAGACAAAAGATGGAAAAGGAACGTTTTGAGATATTATTAGAGGATATTGATAAAAAATTAGATATTGTAGTAGAAGGACATCAGGTTTTAGATAAAAAAATAGAGGATTATAGAAAAGAGTTTATCCAAGAGTTAAAAAATACTAATGATCTTATGCGGAGTATGCATAATTCTTTGGACAAGAAGATAGATCAGACTGCAGAAGGATTGGACAAGAAGATAGATCAGACTGCAGAAAAATTGGAAAATAAGTTAGATCAAGTAGATAAAAAGATAGAAATGACAAAAATAGAGTTAAAAGAAGATATAAAGCGTGTTGAAAAAAAATTGGATATAATAACAGATGGATATCAGAATCACGATGAAAGAATAACTAATCTCGAAAGAGCAATCCATAATTAAATGATGGTCTATGCCACCGGTATTGTCAGTAATGTGGTGTGGTGGCGGAGTCTCCGCACCTTTGGCTAAATAAAATCGTTTTGGGTTAAGTTATGAAATATTATGACTGGAATGATGATAAAAATGAGTTGCTCAAAAAATTACGCGGAGTCTCATTTGAGCAAGTTGTGCTGGCTATTGTTTCGGGAGATATGATTGATCGCATAATGCATCCGAACCCAGAGAAATACCCAAATCAGAGAATAATATTAGTGAAGATTGAAGATTACATTTATTCCGTGCCGTATGTTGAGAATGACGAGAAAATATTTTTAAAAACCATAATACCCAATAGCAAGGCTACCAGGAAGTATTTAGGAGGAAATAGATGAAAAAGGTGAAATACATAGATAAAGATGAAATGGAATTAGCAAAGTCGCTTGAAAATGAAGAATGGGTATCTGATCTGACGCCAAAAGAGAAAAAACAATATGAGGAATATGCCCGCAATAGTTTGACAAAACAAAAAAAGATCAATATCCGAATGACAGAACGAGATTTGAAAAAAATTCAGGCAAAAGCGATTGAAGAAGGTATCCCTTATCAATCCCTCATTTCTATGCTTATTCATAAATATAGCGAAGGGAAAGTTTCAATTCAATAATGGCCTGAGGCAATTTAATTAGTCTTCAGGAGTCACCTCCATCTTGCAGGTTTGGTTGTTAAGGATTTGCTCAGTGTTTTTGATAAGATATAGACAGTTTGATATCATGAATTTTTTAAAGGATAAGGAATTGATTTAAAATGCATTCAAATTTCAGCCGGTCATACCTGACAGAATTAAAGGATCTGATAGACAGGTTTCAGCACGAACAATTTGAAAGGGTTTTGGATTGCCTGCTGGATGCCTATGAGAATGGCAATAATATCTTTGTTATGGGAAACGGAGGGAGCGGTTCGACCGCTTCTCACCTTGCGTGTGATATCAACAAAGGCGCGTGTTTTGGGCTTGATAAAAGATTCAGGGTGATCTGTTTGAACGATAACATACCTACTATGCTGGCTTATGCAAACGATCTCTCGTATCAGGACGTTTTTGTAGAGCAGTTGAAGAATTTTTTACAGCCTGGCGATGTGGTTTTGGGCATATCTGGAAGCGGAAATTCCGAGAATGTCATCAGGGCTGTCAGATATGCCTCAGAAAAAGGGGGTAAGACAATCGGCCTATGCGGTTTTAAAGGCGGAAGGCTGGCGGAAATGGTTGATGTCCCCTTGATCGCTGAAAGCGATGATATGCAGAAGATCGAGGATGTGCACATGATCGTTGTTCACATGCTGATGCAGGCGCTCTGTAGAGTGATTAAAAATTGCCTCTATGAAAACTAAACAGATACTTCGATCTTTAAAACATGGCTTTTTAGAACCAAGAGTATCTTATTATCATATTATTAGAAAATTAATAAGGTCACGGAAACTCATTATTATTGGTTCTGCTCATAAAGTAGGCTCTACATGGTTATTTATAATCGCATGAAGGAGGCAAAAATCTCTGTAGCCATTAATAATTGTCTGCCGGATTTATAGATTCGTGAAAGTGGCAAAAATGTGGCGTTTGACTTTGGTTATCAAGTTCTGCCCAGGCTCATAGGGGAAATGCACGGTTACATAATCGACTTATATATAAGCATATATACTGAATTAGTGTTTTGTGCTCCTCAAAAGAAGTAGACTTATGGGAGAAGACGAAAGATGGAAAAGGAACATTTTGAGATATTATTAGAGCATATTGAAAATAAATTAGACTTGGTGGTGGAAGGTCATCAGGTTCTGGACAAAAAGATAGATGATCGTTTTAGCGTTCTGGATCGAAAAATTAGCGATAATCGTGATTTTATGCGTGCAATGAATAAGGATATAAACAGGAAGATAGATAATTTAAACATTAAATTAGATGAGACAGCCGATAGACTGGATAAGAAGATAGACAGCTTAAAAAAAGAGCTAAAAGAAGACATCAAAAAGGTTGAAAACAAAGTAGACACAATAAATACTGCCTTTATAAATCACGAAGAAAGAATAACAGCGATGGAAAGGGTGGTCCACAATTGATTCGATTAATTTAATTGCATAGGAATTTTCATTGAAAATAGAATCTATTTTCGATACAAAAAGGAGATCGAGGCTGTTAGTGCAAAATGGTCTCAATAAAGATTTTCCCCAAAATGGCTAAAGTAAACCGTTTCAAAAGCCAAGGCGCTCAGCTTTGGCTTTTTTATTTGGTCGTTTTTTTTCTATTGGTTTCAGCGCCGGCAGAAGCCTTCGATCTAAAGGGTGTCCGGCAGAGGATCCCTTTAAATGCCGAATGGAGCTTTGCCGGCTGTGTTGATATAGATGAAACCGGTTATTCTGATGAGTCCCTGGCTGATAAATGGGTGAAGATTGATTTGCCGAAAATTCAGCATTATGCGTACCCTTTCCATTGTGCGTGGTATAGAAAGGTCTTTTCCCTGAATGAAGATTTTATATCAGTTGAAGAGGGAGGAGATATCAGGCTTGTTTTCAGCGATGTAAGGCATCTTGCCAGGGTATATGTAAATGGCAGATATGCAGGCGAGCATACCGGAGGCTTTCTGCCTTTTTCATTCAGTATAGGCGATTTGTTAAGAACGGGAGAAAACGAGATTTTCGTTGGAGTCAGGGATTGGACATCTGCCTCTGAAGAGTTCGAAAAAAGGGGAGATGAGAAGGCAAAATACACCGGCAACTACAAGATTAAAGAAGATGAAGACAATATCCCCCCAGTCGATTTTGCGGCGCCTGTATATAAAGGATTTCCCAAACCAGGCACGATCATATTTCCCATAGGCAATCACGGCAGGTCGGGCATATGCGGCGATGTCTATATAGAGGCAATCCCCAGGATTCGTATCAGCGGGGTGAAGATTGAATCCTTGCTTGATAAAAAGATGCTGCGGGTTAAGGTAGATCTGGATGGTGATTTGGAGAATGGCAAAGGCAGAATTGCAGGAGGGATGAAGGATTTAAGGCTGTCTTTTTGGATCAGGGATTTGGGGGTGTTAAATGAAAAAACCCCCTCTGGCAACTTCTTTAAGAATATTTTGAATCATGACTTTCCTGCCGGTGAAAGATGCCTTGATCTGGATGTTGATTTCAGGGATGGATGCATCTGGGATATGGACCGCCCATATTTATACGAATTGGTTATATGTCTGCATGAGGATGGAGACAAAGGAGAGATTTTAGACAAGATCGGGATCCGTTTCGGTTTCAGGGATTTCAGTATAAAAGGGCCTTATTTTTATTTTAACGGGCATAGAATAAATCTTAGAGTTGCCAATATGGGTTACGACGCTGATACAACGCCTGAATCGGTAAGGGCAGGCATAAGAAGATTGAAGGCGGCTCATTTCAATCTGATTCGGTTTGCAGGCCAGCCTGTTCCTCCCTGGATGCTTGATGCATGTGACGAAGAAGGGGTGCTTGTGGCGGATGAGTCCGCAATCAACGGCTGCTATGTTGGAAGATACGACACATCTTTTGACAGCCCTTTTTGGGCAAACGCCAGGGAACACATGAGGAATCTTCTAAGAAGGGATTGGAATCATCCCTCGGTGGCAATCTGGACGATTGAAAACGAGACTTTGGAATATAACGCAGGGCACGGGGGAGAAGTGAGATTTGTTGAGCTTGGGATGCTTGTAAAAAGCCTTGACCGCACAAGGCCCATCATGTATGAGGGAGGTTTGGACTGCTTTGGCGTTGCAGATATCGTGAATATCCATTATGCACATGAATATCCGTTTTGGAATTGTCTGCCTGATGATGCGTGGTGGCTTGAGCAAGGAATGGAAAGGGGAAGGCATGACAGGGATGACAGGGATGGCAGGGCAGATGTTATGGATTATGCTCATGGCACGGATGGATATGAAAGCAGGATATGGCCTGAAAGGGAATGGGGGAGAGATGATGGCATTTACCTTGATTCCTTGTGGAGGTGGATGCCGGATCACAGGTTCCGCTGGGACAGGTCAAAGCCCATATTTATGGGGGAGGAACTGGATATCCCTTCAATGACCCCTGATCCTTACTCTATATTGTGGGCGGACAGGGCATATAAAGACTGGCGTGATTCAAGGCGGGGAGTAAAGGCGCTTGTATGGCAGCATTATATAGAGGCTTATCGTCATGCAGATGTAGCCGGTATTTGTCCTTTTGTCGTCAAAGGGGATGAAAAGGATGGTGATCCTTTGTATGCCGCATGCCAGGAGGCATTCAAACCCGTTGCCTGTTTTATGAAAGAGAAAGACATGCGCTTTTGGGAGGGGGAGGAGATCGAAAGGACGATCGCTGTTTATAATGATGAGATGGCTGACAACCTTGACAGCCATGACAGGAAGCAGTCCGGAGAAGGCCGAAAATCTAAAGAAGATGGCGGATCATATTATAAATATAAATCAAATATGGATAAAGGGCAGGGCAAAAATGCCGGCAGTTTTGTCGTTGAGTGGTCTCTGAAACCGCAGGGCATATCCGGCAGAGATGATTTAGAAAAAGGGGCTGTGCAGAAAGGAAGGGACGTATTTTCCCTGATGCCAGGATTTCACAAGGATATAAGGGTAGGTTTCAAGATGCCGGATATTGGAACCGAAGAGGGATTCAAAAAGAAGATGCTGTTTCAGGTAAAGGTAATGAAGAATGGCGCATTGAGGGATGAAAAGGAGTGGGCATTTTGGGGATTCAGGAAGGATTTTGTAGGATATGGTTCTGAAATCAAGAAGATATCACAATTTGATTCTAAGATCACATTGTTTGACCCTTTGAATAAAACAGGGCGGATGCTTGAAAAGATGGGTTTGAGCTTTTCGAAGATCGACTGGCGGGAAACAATGTCTCAGGAAGGAATGCCTGAGGATGGGATTTTAAACCTAAAGGGTTCCAATGGTGAAACGCCCATGAATCTTCGATTCACAAGGGGGAATGAAAATAACCTTTTTTGTCATTCCGGCGAAGGCCGGAATCCAGGATTTACAGATGAAAGTATAAAATTAAAGGGCGCCGCAGGGGACTTATTGATCATTGGGCCAGGGGGCTTTTCTTGCATGGAAGGCGGGAAGATTTATTCAGGAGGAGAAAGACCCTGGGCAAAAAGGATTTTGCGTTTTCTGGAGGAAGGTGGCATGGTTTTAGCCCTTGAGCAGGATTTTCTTCCACCATGGCTTCCTCTCAATGTAACACTAAACAAGATGCACGATTCCACTGTTTGTTTTGGGGGCAAGGGCATCCATCCGGTATTGAATGGCATAGATTACGAAGGCCTGAGATTCTGGCGAGGGGATCACATAGTCTCAAGGCAGGACATAAATCTGCCTGTCATTGGGGATTACAGAAGCATTGTCGATAGCGGGGGGACAGGAGGTCTCGTATATTCCCCGATGCTTGAGTTAGGGCATGGCAAGGGGCGCATGATATTATGCCAGATGCTGCTTTCTGAAAAATGGGAGAAAGAGCCCATAGCCGCTATTCTTGTTAAAAATCTTCTTGAATATGCTTTAAAAAGCAAGGAAAGGTCTGAAAAAGGTTCAGATGCTTTAGATGCTGATGCCATTGATGCCAGAGAGGGTATAAAAAAGGATATTATAATAGGAATCCCTGAGATAGAACAGGAAGATGATAAGGCAAAAAAGGATGCCGCTGGGGCTACAACAGGAACGGGGACGATAAGATTCGGCGGCCTTTTATGCGAGGGCTCCGGGATCAGGATATTTGAAGGAGCAGATGGCTTGCAAGGGCTTTCCCTTGAAAAGGATGAGGTGATGGATTTTGTAAGATCCGGAGGGAAGGTGATTATAAGGGGCATAGATCATGAGAATCTGGCCTTGCTGAGCGGTATGCTTCCTGTAAGATTAAGAAAGATAGGCAGGGATGAATTGCCCATTCAGGTTCTGAACGGAGAGGATATATTTCTATATAACAGAGACCTTTACTGGGTAAAGCCCCATTCGGAATTCAGCAAGAGCTGGGCTGGGTTTGACGATGGCATAGCGGAATTTGCTGTAGAATTTGCTTTAGAATCTAATGTTATGGGAAAGGATACAGAAAATAATATCCTGGGAAAGGATGCAGGAAAAGACGATGGACGTTTTGTATTCAAACCGCTTACCAAACCGGGTGCCCTTGTAAAGATATCTTATGGGAAGGGTTATTTTCTGATGGATCAGGTAAGATGGGATCTGGGAGGTTTCAATGCTGAAAAGGGATTAAGATATGCGTCTTCTATACTGGCACATACAGGAGCAAGATTTGTTGAAGGAGGTGTCCCTTTTACGGATAAGGCTGTGATAGAGGTTGAGAACATGTCTTGCCGGACGCCTGGCCAGCCGCTTAACAGATGCCACAGCCATGATTATTGGACTATTTGCAGCGCAGATTACGTCAGCGAGAGAGTGAAGTTTCTTTCTAATGGAAGATACAGGATCGCCGTTCGCGCAAAGAGCCGCAGGCATGACCGGATTCCCGTGATGGGGCTCCAGGTTGACATAAAGGTTATAGGCTTGATCCCCGTCCCCCCCATCTATTGGGGCATCTATGATTTTATTGCAGATATAGATGAAGGGGAACATGAAATAGGCTTATGCCTTCTTAACTCGAAAGACCCCTATGACGAGCAATATCTGTATCTTGACAGGATTGCTATAGAGATGTATGATTAAAATTAAGAAAATTAAGTTCGATTACCCTGTAAAACTAGTCAAGTATTTGTTTTTTAAAAGTTATTAATTCAATTGCAGTCAAGTTTAGCCAAGATTTTTCCCCCGGAAAATGTGTAGTGAATCAATACAATTTTCAGGCTTTTAAAATATTGAGAAAGACGGTGTAATTTCAAATACTTATGTATACTATTATAAAAAGCATGATAAAAATGTCTTAATAGGCTACACTTTCAAACTGCACACGTTTTATGATGATTTTTGTAATCACTCTAAAAACAGATGGTTGTATAATTTTAAAATATGGAATAAAAGTTGCGTAATAAAAATACA
>JAFGSM010000030.1 GCA_016934595.1 bacterium
CCATATTGACCCAAATAATAGGGAGGCTGATAAGGAAACTGATACCCTTGGGCATGGATGATTGAGATGTTTGTTATCAAAAAGACCATTAAAATTGTTATTATTAAAGCAAACCTTTTCATCTCTTCTTTCCTCCACTTTAACACACTGTTTAATTGATAAAGGCAAACATACATTGAATGTCTGCTTAAAATATCCTATATTATAATTTTACTGGCCCAAATTGAATTTGGCAATAGTAAAAAATGCGATAAGTTATGTAGTGTTTTTTACCATATCTATATGATTACAAAGAGTCAAACCATATGCACCCATTGAATGGCCTCACGCAGGAGCGTCTCTCCGTCTTTCAGTTTGAGTTTGTTTCTGATGCGTGATCGATACGCGTCTATTGTCCGAACGCTCAAAAACAATGTCTCGGCAATCCGTTTTGTCCCGAAACCCTGGCCGATCAACTGGAACACTTCCATCTCGCGGTCGCTGAGGATCTCTGTGGATGAAGAAAGATTATAATGTTGTATGGACGTGGATTTATTAAGGATCTTTTCTCTGATCTTCTCAGTCACATATATCTCGCCCCTTAAAACACGATGGATTGCCTCTGTTATTTTTTCTAACGGCGCATGCTTCATGATGTAACCCTTGGCCCCTGCCTTGAGGGAGCGTTCCGCATAAAGGGATTCATCAAGCATAGAAAAGACGAGCACGGGGATATCGGGATAAAGGTTGTTTATCCTTTTGATAAGGTCAAATCCTCCACAGGAGGCTTTGAGGGATATATCGATTATAACGGCATCGGGGGCTGAAACCTTGATCGTCTCTAATGCATCATGGGCATTCTCGGCTTCACCGCAAACAAAGAAACCCGGAGAGTTATTGATAAGCTGCTTCAGGCCAAAGCGCACGACAGGGGAAAAATCAACAATGAGGATACTGTTTCCTTCCTTCCTTCCTTCCTTCCTTCCTTTTCATCTTCCGGCCATTTCTGAGAAAACATATTTTTGTTCCTCTTAAAAAATTTAATATACTTTAGACGTTCGTGTTTTTTCAACAGTTACGATTTGATAGACCTGCAAAAAATCTTCGTCATGATAAAAACAGTTTTTCAGACCGGTTATAAGTTCTAAAGACGCTATATTCTGGTTTTTCGGGATGATGAAAATTAGCGTTTTTCGGACTTTTACGAGTTTGTCACGGTTTAGTTCCTTATAATATAATATTTACATAATATCGACAAAGCTGATTTGCTTTTAATTAGTAAAACAAGCGTGATAAAAGATAATATGATTTCTAAACATATAGCCAGCGTGGCGATCAATATACCAAAAACAAACCTCTTCAGTTATTCCATCCCGCCAAGGTTAGAGGATTCTGTAAGGCCAGGTCATTTAGTTTGCGTGCCCTTGAGGAATAAAGAAGAGATCGGCCTAGTAGTGGATGTCAAAAGTTCCCGGGCAGATGAGCCAGATGGGTTAGATGATCTATGCGGATTAAAGGATATAAAGGAAATTTTAGCGCTGCCCTATCCTGATCCTGTCCTTGACCGTGATCTCCTTGATTTGGCAAGGTGGATAAGCGATTATTATCTGTGCCCGATAGGTGTCACAATCAGGGCTCTTATCCCGGCAGGGGTGATACCTGAACGTATTTCGGATATAGACGGCGCCGGGCTTTTTCGTCCAAAAGGGAAGGAGAGGCTTACAAGATATATAGATATTGCAAGACCTGTGGAAGTGATATCTGAATTTATATCCTCCTCCATGAGAAGGTCGCCTAAACAAAGCGGCCTTCTTAAAAGGCTCATTGAGAAGGGCGGCAGGGCATCCATATCCGAGCTTTATCCTGACGGGAGGGCGCCCCATTCCATAATCAAGGCTTTGACCGGCAAGGGTATTATAAAATGTCGGATGGAAAAGGCATTCCGCAATCCTTACACGGCTATTCAAACACAAAAGGATTATCAGGAGATAATCCTTACTGATGACCAACAAAATGCCTTAAACCAGCTTTCATCAGCCATAAATCAGGGCGGGTTTCATGTATTTCTGCTTTACGGGATAACAGGAAGCGGAAAAACCGAGGTATATCTGAGGCTTGTAATGAAGACCCTCGAAAAGGGCCGCCAGGCAATTATCCTGGCGCCTGAGATATCCATCACACATCAGCTTATTGACAGGTTTAAATATTATTTGTCAGACCGGATTGCGATCATGCACAGCCATCTAAGCGATGGGGAAAGGCTGGATGAGTGGCTCAGGATCAGGCAGGGGTTGGCCGATGTGGTGATAGGAGCAAGGTCCGCTGTATTTGCACCCATGTCCAGGCTGGGTGTTATAATTTGCGACGAGGAGCATGACCCGTCTTATAAACAAAACGCCCCTCCGCGTTATAACGGCAGGGATGTGGCCATAATGAGGGCAAAGATGTCAGGATGCATGATCTGCCTGGGCTCTGCCACCCCGTCTTTGGAGACCTATTACAATGCATCGATCCGAAAATACAGGCTTCTGTGCCTGCCAAAAAGGGTGACCCCTAATCCGCCCCCTCCTGTAAAATTGATAGATATGAGGGAGGAATTTGTGAAAAAGGGGGAAGATGATTCAGGAGGTATTATTTTCTCAAAAGGGTTGCTCGATTCCATGCGGGAGACCTTGGATAAGGCAGGGCAGGTTCTTATCTTTCAAAACAGAAGGGGGTATTCGCCCTTTATGCTTTGTCCAAGATGCGGGTTTGTGCCAAAGTGTCCAAACTGCAGTGTCTCATTAACCTATCATTCATCGGACGAACAGCTCCGGTGCCACTACTGCGATTTTCAGCGCCCGCCTCTGGATTCCTGTCCGCATTGCCCGGAAACCCCTTTGAAATATATGGGGCACGGAACACAGAAGCTGGAAAGGGAGCTTAAAGAGATCTTCACGGATGCCTCGATAGCTAGGATGGACAGGGATACAACCAGCCGCAAGGGGGCGCACCACCGGATACTAAGCTGCCTTGAGCAGGGTGAAACGGATATACTTGTGGGAACGCAGATGGTGACAAAGGGGTTGGATCTTCCCAAAATAACAACCGTTGGGGTCATAGGCGCTGACTATATATTGAATCTGCCGGATTTCCGGTCAACGGAACGCGCCTTCCAGATGATTACACAGGTTGCCGGAAGGGCAGGGAGGGGCGATGAACCTGGGAAGGTCCTGGTACAGACCTTTTATCCAAATCATTATAGTCTTTCCTTCGCTGCGATGCACGACTATATCTCGTTTTATAACAGGGAGATAGGCTTCAGAAAAAGGCTTTTCTATCCTCCCTTTTCACGACTGCTCTGTCTTATCGTAAAGGGGAAGGACAAAAAAAAGGCCCAAAAGGCCGCCTCCTTTCTCGGTAAATATATAAAATCCAATTTAAATCCAGGTGAAACACCCATGAATCTTCGATTCACAAAGAAGAATGAAAATTCCCAGAAGGGATTTTCAGGTGAAACACCCATGAATCTTCGATTCACAAATGGGGATGAAAATCACCTTTTTCGTAATTCCGGCGAAAGCTGGAATACAGGGTTTTCAAGTCAAATCCGTGTGTTAGGGCCCTCAATGGCTCCCATATTCCGCATAAGAGGGATGTATAGATATCAGATAATGCTCAAGGCTAAAAATTATAAGGCATCTCACGCCCTGGTCCGCAGAGCTCTTGAACAGATTTCTATGCAAAAGGAATTTGGCGGTGTAAAAGTAGACGTTGATGTGGATCCTGTCAATTTGCTGTGAAAAGTTGCTATGCTTGTTTAGGCGTTAGATGGGAAAACCGGTGAAACATCACAATTTTTATCAGTATGCGCTGCAAATGGCTTTAAAAAAGGCAATAAAAAGGCATCTTGCCTGCAAGAATGGATAGATACAGGCAAGATGCCTTATGTCTTATATTGGCTGTGAAAACTCCATCACTGAAATGATATAAATAATATATTACCCTAAACTATTCAACCTTAATCTTAACCTCAAATGTATCCTGAACAATGCCTGATCCTGCTTGCTTATACTGCAATTTAATGGTGGTTGTGCCAACGCTTTCTGCCTCAAAGATCCACTGCTCATAACCTCCGGCTCCTACATAACCTGAGCCGTAATATCCAGTAATATAGTTGTTGCTAACCTTTTTGACTATATCTGTATTAAGTTCATCTGTGACAAGAACCCAGCTATAGCCTGTAGTTACGTTTGAGGCCAGTATGATGCTTATGGTATCGCCATCATCCACTGTTACCGTGTCGTTGTCATCGCTCGAATCCAGCATAAAATCAGCAGTCTGGAACTGCTGTTGGGACTGGTACGGGTTGTACGGGTACTGGTACGGATTGTACTGATAGGGGTTATACTGATACGGGTTGTACGGGTACTGGTATGGGTTGTACTGATAGGGATTCTGATATGGGTTGTACTGGTACTGGTACGGATTGTATTGATATGGGTTGTACTGATAGGGATTCTGATACGGGTTGTACTGGTACTGATATGGATTGTACTGATAAGGATTTTGATACGGGTTGTACTGGTACTGGTACGGGTTGTACTGATATGGGTTGTACTGATAGGGATTCTGATACGGGTTGTACTGATACTGGTACGGGTTGTACTGGTATTGATAAGGATTAAACTGATACTGATAGGGGTTATATTGATACGGGTTAGACTGGTATGGGCCTGCAGGCATATTTAAGAATGTAGCGCCTGGATATCCCGATGGCAATATCTGAGCTTTTGCTATCCGATTGCCATTAAATATGAAGACAGAAACTACAAAGAAAGCCAAAATGCATAATAAACAAAATTGTTTTTTCTTTCTTAGAAACATCCCAAACCTCCTTAGTTATGAAAAAGGTTAAGTGTTTATCCTTAGCATTAAGTCAATAACTTTTTACATTTTTAATTAAGCTAAGATGTTATCAAAGACTATAGACTTATAAGCTAAATCCATCGATCATTTTATTTTTAACTGCTTATAGTATAGCACAAAAATGTATTATAAACAATTTTCAATGTCAGATATACAGCTCTCTGGCCCGGTCACCATTGGAAATACCCGGATTTGTATAATAAGTCTACTTTTGCACTTTTTGTGTAACCTTATGAAAAAATTGACAAATTATGTTGTTTTGTTTGACCAGATATCTTATTGAAAAATAAAACTTATTTGATAAAAGTGCAAAAGTAAAGTAATAACTCTTATTATGCTTGGCTGTGTAATAGGCGGTTACATGATAGGTATAGTCCGCCTTCCCTCCCGAGACATCTTTAAAATAGTCTCTTACAGAACACGAATGCTTTAAGAAAACAATCAGGGACGGAAATATACCAATAATAAATTCAGAACTCCTGATTTGCTGGATTTTGATTTGATATCAA
>JAFGSM010000031.1 GCA_016934595.1 bacterium
TTCTACATCAACTTTGCTTTTAAGAGCCCATACGCATCTACAAAAACAAAAAGGGCACAAGGTTGTTAAACCCTGTGCCCTTTTTCAACAATATCTTATATAAAATATAAACCCATATCCAAAGGATATTGGGAAAATATACTCTATATTATAGTGGCTGTTGTAGCCTGTGGATTAAACAGATTTGGGAAAAGCTGATTGTAAAGACCGGCAACACCAATCAAGGGGGCGATCTGCATAAAAGGAATCTGATATGTCAAACCACCAGCTGTCTCAAGGGGATAATAGAGATTGCTTATGCCAAAGGGACTGCCTATGCCATATCCGCCTATACCGCCATAGAGACCATATCCGCCTATACCGCCATAGAGACCGTAACTACCTCCGCCGTAAAGACCATAGCCGCCATATAATCCACCATATAGGCTGCTGCCATACAGGCCGCCGTAACCACCGTATAGGCTGCTGCCATAAAGGCCGCCGTAACCGCCGTATAGGCTGCTGCCATAAAGGCCGCCATAACCACCATATAGGCTGCTGCCATAAAGGCCGCCGTAACCGCCGTATAGACTGCTGCCATAAAGGCCATAGCTACCGGTGCCATAATATCCTGTGCTGCCGTAAGTTGTGCCGTAATAAGCAGACACATCTGAAATCAACAAGAAACTCAGACCAACAACCAAACATAGAACCAAACCCACACCTAACAATTTCTTTATTTTGCTATTCATAAAAACTACATCCTCTCTTAATACTGAAGCAGAATCTGTCCCCGTTCAAAAAGAAAAAGAAAATCCTGCAAATGAAATGATAATAAAAATTAAAAAAACACACTATAACCCTAACACATCGATATCAAAAAGCCTTGAGAACCTCCTTTCTCTCATCAATTTCAGCAAACATTTAGCTGCCTGTTTCGATTATTTAAAAAATAGTTAAACAATAGACGAAAACATTTCGATTTTTTTACGTATTGTCTCGAAAATAGATTATATTTTCATGATTCGTGGCGCCACGACAAGTGGCATGGGCGTTTGTTCCGAAAATGTCTTTAATTGATAAAAATTCTACGTACCTTTGCGTTGTTCAACCTATGATTAAGGATGAATCGGCAGATGAAACGCCCATGAATCTTAGATTCACAAAGGGGGATAAAAATACCCAAAGGAGATTTAAAGATGAAAAAAACAGATGAAGGGAAGAAGATTGGATTTGATAGGA
Source organism: bacterium (assembly GCA_016934595.1). Lineage (GTDB taxonomy): Bacteria > SZUA-182 > SZUA-182 > DTGQ01 > JAFGSM01 > JAFGSM01. The sequence goes on from JAFGSM010000031.1 coordinate 1,222, forward strand.
CATTACAAAAGCATAGGATTGCGCCCTGATCACTGTTCAAATAAAAAAATGTTTAGCGCGCCCTTATGCCATATACACTTGTTGACTTTTTCCCTATACCTGTTATACTCCTGAGCTTAATAAATATAGACTATTATTTGTTATAATTCTATAATTGATTACAAAATTAATCAAATAGTTTTAGATGTTTCAAGTGATCTGATCTTGCTCCACAACCTGGACTTCTTCCTGGCAGCGTTATTTTTATGAATAAGACCATTTGATGCAAATCTGTCTATAACCGAAACGGCAGAGGAAAAAAACTGCTTGGCTTTATCTGCATCTTTTTCTTCAATAGAAATAATTACATTTTTTATATGGGATTTCAGTTTTCCCTTTTGGTTTCGGTTTATTAATCTTCTACGTCTATTTTGTCTTACGCTCTTTTTAGCTGACTCATGATTTGGCATCCTTTACTCCTTTGACTTTTTTATATATCATTTGATTTCTGATGTAATAAATTAACTTATTAATTAACTAATTAATTTAACAGAAAAAGCTGATAAATGTCAAGTGTATCTTCTCAAATAGCGCACGATTCCCAAAAGACGCCAAGACATAAATATATCATCAAATCAGCCGGAGTGATCGGCTTTGCGACGATAATCAGCCGCTTGCTGGGCTATATAAGGGATATGATACTGGCGAATATCTTCGGCACTGAGATGGTGGCAGATGTATTTTTTGTCGCCTTTAAGATTCCCAGCCTCATTAAGAGGCTCCTTGGCGAAGGATCTCTCAGTTCATCTTTCATCCCTGTGTTCACTGATTATCTGGAAAAAAGGAAGAAAAAAGAGGCATGGGAGCTTGCAAGCAATGTACTATGCCTGGTTAGTGTAGCCGCTATCTTATTGACCCTTCTTGCTATTTTAGCAGCCCCCGGCATAGTTCTCATCATAGCGCCCGGCTTTTACCCTGATAAAATGAAATTCAGGCTTACAGTGCTTATTACCAGGATAATATTCCCTTATATTATTATTGCAAGCATAGTGGCGGTAATCATGGGAATCCTTAACTCATTAAAACACTTTGCAATCCCGGCCCTGTCGCCCGCTGTGCTGAATGTCGGGATCATCTTCGGCGCCTTATTTCTTGCGCCGAAAATGAATCAACCAATTACTGGTGTGGCATTTGGAGTATTAATCGGAGGGCTTCTCCAGATACTTATACATCCTCCTGTTTTAATTAAAAAGGGCGCCCTTCTAAAGCCCAGCTTCGATCTCCATAATCCAGGCACAAAGAAGATCGGTTTATTGATGGTCCCTGCCGCAATTGGACTGGGTGTGACTCAAATTAATATAATGATCGATACACTTCTGGCATCATTCCTTCCGGAGGGCAGCATTTCATACCTATATTATAGCAACCGTCTTCTTCAGTTACCTCTTGCCCTCTTTGGGATAGCTCTTGGCACTGCCCTTCTTCCGACGTATTCATCACTTATTTCAAGCGGAAGGGCCGATGAGGTTATGTCAACATTCTCCTTTGCGATGAGAGTAGTGCTGTTTATAAGCCTGCCTTCAAGCATAGGTTTAATAGTATTCAGGGTGCCAATCATTGGCATCCTTTTCCAAAGGGGGCAATTCACAAATGCGGCAACCACAGCAACAGCGCAAGCGCTTTTTGCCTATTCAATAGGGCTTTTTGCTTATTCAGGGCTTAAAGTCACGATACCTGTGTTTTATGCGCATCAAGACACAATAACTCCTGTTCGAATAGGCGTAATTGCAATGTTATTAAATATCTGCATTAACCTTATCCTCATGTTTCCATTAAAACATGCCGGCCTAGCGCTCGCCACTTCCCTGTCTTCAATGATGAACCTTATCCTGCTGATCCGCATAATGAGGAATAGATGGGGAAGGATTGACGGCGACAGGATTACAAAAAGTTGCCTTAAAAGCCTTGTAAACAGTCTTTTTATGGGACTAATCTGCTACTGGTTTATACACAACAAAATATGGATTTTTTTACTGCCAGGCAGGCTCTGGATCAAAGCGCTCTATCTTGGCCTGGGAATAGGCTTTGGGTTCATTGTATATTTCACACTGAGTTATATAACCGGTTCCACAGAGATGGACTTCTTTGTTTCACATTTTATTACAAGGAAGGCTGATAAAGGCCTTTTATCTTAAAAACACAAACATAAGGGGTTAATGTATGGAAAAACAGGACATAAAAACAACACCCAAAAAGACCATTACTATTGATGTCCCATCAGACATTGAAAAGGGCGCGTATGCAAATCAGATTATCATAGGTCATTCTCAAAAAGAATTTATAATGGATTTTGGTTTAATCGTCCCCCCGGGCAATAAGATCAAGATTACATCAAGGGTTATTACGAACCCGATCGATGCAAAGGCGATGCTTATGGTTTTAAATGAAAATATCTCAAGATATGAAAAGGTATTCGGGACCATAAATGTGCCGCATATTAAGCTGAATGCCGAAGATCATCATTTGCATTGACCCTATGTCTACTGGGATATGATATTCATTTGATAGGCCTTAAAACTTTGCTAATATAATTTATTTGACAAACCAGCAGCAATGCCTATAAAATCTTAAATTGTCGCCATTCGGGCGGATTTTATTAAACCTGGCTGAAAACCCGCATAGAAAAAATGGAAATTACTATGTCCTCGAATTATCGCCTGTGGTTGGGCTGTACGAAAATAAATGGGAATATGGATGAAAAACCGATAAAAGGTACTTTTAGATGAAATGTCCATTTTGCCAGCATGCTGAAAGCAAGGTTTTAGACTCCCGTGAAAGTGAAGGAGGATTCTCTATAAGAAGGAGGCGGGAATGTCTCTCCTGCGAGAAAAGATACACAACTTACGAGAGGATAGAAGAACTCTCAATAATGGTTGTCAAAAAGGATGGATCCAGGGAGCCTTTTGAAAGAAAAAAGCTATTAAACGGCTTGGTAAAGGCTTGCAATAAGCGACCCATTTCATTAATGACTATAGAAAATATCGTCGACGAGATAGAGGAGAAGACTTTCATTATCCCAGGCAAGGAAATAACCAGCGAAGAGCTTGGTGAGTTAGTTATGAAAAGGCTCCATGAGCTGGACGAGGTTTCGTATGTTAGATTTGCCTCTGTATACAGACAATTTAAAGATGTAGGGCAATTTATGGAAGAGTTGAAAGGTCTTCTTAACAACAAAGACCACGCAGAAAAGCCCACCAAAAATCCTTTTCAGGAATAATGATTATGGCAAAAACAAGAGCGCATTTAATTATTTCCGGAATCGTTCAAGGTGTGTTTTTCCGTTCCACTAGCCGAAGTCAGGCATTGCGTCTATATTTGACCGGCTGGATCAAAAACCGCGCTGATGGAAGAGTTGAAACGGTTATAGAGGGTGAAGACAAGGCTGTCGCCAACTTCATTCAATGGTGCCATGAAGGGCCGCCTGGAGCAAAGGTAGACAACGTAGATATTATGTGGGAAAAATATATTGGAGAATTTGCCGCGTTCTCTATAAAATATTCGGATGCATGGTAAACACATTGTCTTTCTTACAAAAACGTCTAATGCGTTTGACATCCTGAACACCTTATGGTATAAATTCATGAAATTTGAAAATGCTGAAGCACGCCCGATAGCTCAATCTCGGCTTATACCTCAAAGTGAAACTTAAATCTTATTAGGATTTATTTAAATACCGGGCTATTTATAGCTTCGCTTATTATAAAATAAGGGCGGATAGCTCAGCGGGAGAGCATCGGCCTTACAAGCCGGGGGTCACAGGTTCAATCCCTGTTCCGCCTACCATAAATATAGCGCCTTATCAAGTATAACGAAAAGGGGTTGTAGTTCAGTCGGTTAGAACGCTGGCCTGTCAAGCCAGAGGTCGCGAGTTCAAGTCTCGTCAACCCCGCCAGATTATTTGCGGTTAGATATCAAAATCTAACCGCTTTTTTTATATCTTCTCTTTCTGATTTACTTTTATCTTTTATAGAGACCCAAAAGAATGGCTTCCCAATGAGTTTTAGATAAAAATAAGGGAGGATTTCTATAAAGCTGGTAGGCATGACAACGCCTTCTCCATTGACAGGCTTTGCAGATTTTTATATGAATCTTCGGTCTTGATTTCCTCTTAACACAAATGATATATGTCAATGGATACCTCTAACAACTTGTTTTTCTGAGCTGAACCCGATACGAAGCCGATGCCATTAAGTCAGGCATTTTGCATCTGTAAAAATATCTCTTCTCAAAGGGATAATATCCAGATAGATTTAAACCTAAACTAAATTTGCTTTGTTTAAAGCAGTCTTCTTTCGCCTTCCAGTTTCTGAATCTCTGTAATATCCTGTGTCACTTCCATACAGCCAATATAGCGGTCTTCCATGCCCCTTAATGCAAAGTAACGAATATAAATCTTTCGGCGGTGCAGGTCTATCCAAAAGGATGCCGATTCACGCCGCCCAGTTTTCAAGTCCTCAAGCACCTGATTAACCAAGTGAACCGTCTTTTGCGGATGGCAATCCTGTACGCTCCTCCCTATTACGGACTGGGGTCTTGGAAATATCCGCTTCCCTTCACGATTGAAATAGATTATCTTGTCCTCTGAATCAATAACGGTCAATTCGAAAGGTAGTGTGTTAAATATTAATTCCAAAATTTCCATGGAAATGTTGCCTATCATTTCTACCTCCTTCCTTATTCTTCATTATTATTAAATTGAGATTATTTAATATTTGAGACACTGTAACTGCTCAATATCCTGTGGAAATAATAACTCTTTGCCAAATAGAAGCCTATTTTCCCATAGCATATTGAGCAGTTACGAGACACTTTTTTCTGGCGGATAGATTATAGACTATAAGATAAAGAGTCTCAAGCGCTATTTTGCCTTGACAGTATCAAGCGCTATCTTTGAATTTTCTTAAGCATACGGTTCAGCGGCGGACTATGAAGAATGACGCTATTATACGGACATAGCTCGTGACAGCAATAACAACGTATGCATTTGCTATAATCAATCCTTGCCTTATCATTCAAAAATTCAATAGCCCCTTTGGGACAACTTTTATAGCAAATACCGCAACCCCGACATAACTGGGCGTCTATAATGGGTTTTACACACAGGATACTCTTGATTATGGAACATAAGATTTTGAGAATGATGATTCGATTTAGCCTGTCACCTGGCCTTTTGATTAAAAAGCTCCCCGGGTACTCAAACGAGACCTTTAGGTCTTCGATATCCTTTTCTGTAACCAGATTTATTTCATGAACCCTTGCAGGGCAAAGTCCATACTCTATAGCCAGTCTTATGCCAGGGATCTTAATGGGATCAAAGCCGATCGTATAGCTTATCAAAAAATCGACAAGGAATGGATTGGCAGAGCTTGCTATTAGTCCAAGCGATTTTTTTCTTCCCCATGAAGGCCCATCTCCTTCCATACCTGTAATTCCATCGCAGATGGTTAAAGATGGCCTGAGAAAAGTGCAAAGGTCGATCAGCATCAGGGCGAAATCGTCTTGATCATCAAACCTTCCATGATAAGCAGGTTTATACAGGCCAGGCACTACACCGAAAAGATTTTTTACCCCACAGGTAATATATGTGAAGCTGTGGGTTTTTACCTTGGGAAGATTGATTATAACATCCGCCTCGAGTATGGCGTTTAGAATCTCAAAACGCTTGAGAATTTTTCCTTCCTTATATGAAACGTTCTTAAATCTGCAGTCAAAATTCAACTCAACCGGAGGAGAGATTTCCATATACCCACACTCTTTATATAACCTTTTAAGCGCCGAAGGGATAAAAGGAATCCCTGCCCCAGGGCTGTCTATAATAAAGGCTCTGCCTCCCGCCTGTTCAACCAGTTCGGCCACTGCCCCTACCACAGCAGGATGTGTGGTCACTGAATTATCAGGGTGTGATGGTCTGAGGAGATTCGGTTTAAGGGCAACCCTCTGCCCTGCCTTAACAAAGCCGCTCATTCCGCCAAAAGGCTCAAGGCTATCGCTTATAACCCTTTTAACCTCTGTCTGATCATAATTAACACACTCAAAGATCGTTATTAAATCCCTTTTTGTATAATTCATAACCCGAATTAATCAATGGTTTTTAAAAACCTTTTTCGTTATTGTGTTTATCAAAGTCAGCGCCCTGTACAATACAAAGGGCCTATGGCTTATACACAGTAGATTGAACAATCATGATTGACTATAATAACTGCATGAAAACACTGCATGGAAATTCCTGTGCGATAAAGCTAAAATATCCGTATTGTATCATTTTAACTCTTAACTGTAATGCTTAACTCTTTTTTTGGTACGAAAATAGATTCTATTTTCATGATTCGTGGCGCCGCTAAAAAGCGGCATGGGTGTTTACCATGAAAATACATTTTCATCCTCGGGGTCGAACAACCATTGTTCATGAGCATTTATTCTATCATCTTAAATATCCAAAAAGGAGGTCATAAAAATGTTAGGGATTGGAAAAAATATCCGTCTTGAGAGGATTATTGACCGGAACACTGGGAAAACCGTCATAGTTCCAATGGATCATGGTGTGACTATGGGACCTATTAAAGGTATTGTGGACATGAGGGATATGGTCAATGAAATCGCTGAAGGCGGGGCAAACGCAGTTTTAGGTCATATAGGTTTGCCTTTACACGGGCATCGAAGACATGGACGTGATATAGGCCTGATTTTACACCTTTCCGGAAGCACCGTATGGGCGCCAGACCCTAACGCAAAGGTGCTGGTAAATACGGTCGAAATGGCACTAAAGATCGGGGCAGATGCTGTATCTGTGCATATCAATATAGGCGCAGAAAGCGAGTCTGAGATGCTAAAGGATCTGGGGCAGGTTTCAGTAACTTGCCATGAATGGGGGATGCCTCTTTTGGCCATGATGTACACCAGGGGTGAAAAATTCAGCGACAAGTTACCCGTAGAGGGAATAAGGCATGCGGCCAGAATCGCTGCTGAACTCGGGGCAGATATAGTCAAGATAAGTTATCCAGGTTCAAAGGATGCCTTCGAAGAAGTGGTCAAAGGATGCCCTATACCAATAGTAATCGCAGGAGGTGAAAAAGCCGAAGATGACCGGCAGGTCTTTCAGATCATAAAAGACTCTATGATTGCGGGAGGAGCGGGTGTTTCCATCGGCAGAAATGCCTTCCAGCACGAAAAGAAGATAGCCATGGTAAGGGCCATCTGTGGAATCGTTCATGAAGGCATCTCTGTGGATAAGGCGATCGAGATACTCAATGCCTGATTCTATAATTGTAAATAGATAATTAGAAACCACACAGCATACAAAACAGCAATTCTCATTATGACCGTTTTCTTTTAAAATAATGGGCTATTTTAGTGGAATTATTTAAATCTTGAATACGCCTTTATTCCAATTAATTTTCATAATGAGAATCGCTGCATACAAAAAGGCCGGGTATCTCTTATGATAACCCGGCCTCAAATTTCAGTTGATTATTAGGTTACTAATATAATCTGGTTGGATAATTGCCCTGCGCAGCAGCCCAAGGATATCCATAACCAGCGCCTCCGCCATACCAGCCGCCGCCATAACCGAAACCAGAGCCATATCCAAACATGTTAAATATACCGGATATCAAACTATATGCCAGATTCGGTTGAGATCTGTAATAGCTCGTATTCGGTCCCCATGTGCTTCCTGACATATATCCTTGAGTGTCATAACCTGGCGTAGATGAGACGTCCAAGGACCCACCCATCCAGTATGGCCCGTAAGCTGCCGATGACATAGGGCTATACCTCCCGCCATAACCAGCAAATATACCGCCCATGCCAACGCCCATGCCCTCGGATGAATAGTTGATATATATGCCCATTGTAGGGTCCCTATATTCATACTTAAACCCTTGCTCGCCTACTCCCCAGTCAGGCCCCCACCTGCCTATAGTTTGCACGCCTCCCCATGCATTTGTATTCCAAATGGTTTCATGATATTGTGCCACCCGATTTAAATATTCCTCTACAGAGTCTGCATACACATTCGAAATGCAAAACATGTTAACCAACAGGCATAAGGGAAGCATAAAAATCAAAAGTGCCATCAACTTTCCTTTTATCATTTTTAAATCCTCTTCACTTAACCTAAATCATTAAAACGACGAAAATAAATTAAATAAATCAATAGAATTAAAGCCTTTTTCGCCCCCCCTTTTTTGTTATAATTTATTTATTCTACTTTGCACTTTTTAAAATTGAAACAATAAGTCTTGATCAATAGATCCATGGATTTTAATTTCAATTTATAAGCGAGAGAAATGCAAGAAGACGCGTTTCTGAATAATAAGACGTCTCTGATTCTATTTTTCTTATGAAACCCTACATTGTAACTGCTCAATATCCTATGGAAATAGTAACTCATTGCCATTTAGAAGCATAGTTTCCCATAACATATTGAGCAGTTACCCTGCATTCGCAGGCATTTCAATCAATTATCGACCTTTAAGAGGTCGTTTATAAATTGACTAAAAAACTCAGGGAAAAAACGAAAATCCCTATGCGAAAAAATTCTCAAAACCTGAAAACCAATGACAACAAATGGACAACTATCTCCGTCTTAATCCACATCATAAAGGCATAATCAAAACCCAATGCCTTTTTTCCCGATAAGGGGTACAAGTATCCAAACCCCCCTGTATATGCCCTATATGAATATTCGTTTACATGATATAATCCCCCCCTTAATGCCAGCTCACCAGGCAGATCCGGATGGGATATAACCCATTCCAATCCTGTCCTTATCTGAGGCTTATGGAAACATTGACGAGTCGCATCATATATCTCTAAGCTAAACAAAAGGTTTTCCACAGGCCTGAATCCAAGACCTGGGCGAAAATTGGCAATGTGCTCCTGCCCCAGCAGTTCAGGCTTATTAAAATTCTGGATCAGCATCCCTGCAGAAAACATCCTCCTTGTCCCTTGCTCGAAAAGAGGCCCAAATTCAGCCAAAACCCCAAAATCTAAGGCGAGCCCCGAGTCCTTTTCCTCTTTATAATAAGAGTATTCCCTTATGCTCTTTGTATTCTCTGAATATATATAACGCATGTTAAGGCCAAACGATATATATGCCCAGGTAAAGGCCCCGCCAATCTGAAGCCAGTCTTCCTCCCAACCCTCTATCTGCTTTGAGGACAAATCCCCCCTCCATCTCTCGATTTGCATTGATTTCCCAACATACTCCAATCCTATCCCCCATCTGCGCCGGGAAAAAGAGACCCCGATATAATCATCGTAATTGAATTCGTGTCTTAGATTCAATGTATGCATTGTAACAATGCCGGAACCTGCCCTGGCAAGACCGGCGGGATTCCAGTAGGTCGCCGATGTATCATCGGCCACACCTGTAAAAGCGCCTCCAAGCGCCAACGCCCGTGATCCGACGCATGCAAAAGATGATGTGAAAGGCGATGACAGCAATATGACGGCAAAGACCACGGTGACAAAAACCGCAAGAAAAAAATGGAAACGACGATTCATCATCCCTTTCTATTTTTCCCCTTCCCTCTCAGACGTATCCGCCTTATAATAAAACTCCCCTTCGTGATATACCCTTGAGACCTCGCCTTGATCAACCAGCAGGTCCAATAGTTTGATTGCCTCTATACGGGCCATGCAAAGGGCATCAGAGATATCCTTGATAGTACAGGGTCTTCTCCTGAGAAGCATAAGAGTCCTTGTCCTTACGCTGCGCGAGCCTGCCCTGCTGTTTTTTTTAATATCAGCCATTCCGACTGCCATAGCTATAGGCCCAATAAAAGCCTCTATCTCCTTTAACCTTTTCTCTGATACTGGTTTGGTACCTTCAATGGATGGCGGCCTAAACACAGTGTTTACCTGTACCTTATCAGGTTTTATCTCATAAACGGCATTCTTGATAAGGGTAAGCTCTGATTCACTATCATTGATACCCATGCAAACAAGCACCTCAAGCCATATAGCCCCTGAAAATTCCTCTCTGAGTTTTATCAAACCCTCTATTATATCTTCTATCTCTATCCCTGCCACAGGGCGGTTGACCTTCAAAAAGGTTTCTCTGCTTACTGCATCCAGGGATGGGACAATCAAGTCAAGGGCTCTCAGTTCAGACCTTACGGAAGGATCGAAAAGCAATGAACCGTTGGTCAGGATGGCAAGCGGGGTATTGGAAATCCTTTTGATTCTTTCTATCAATCTGCCAAGATCGGAGTTCAGGGTCGGCTCTCCTGAGCCTGCAAGGGTTATATAATCCACATCCCCGTTAAGCTGATCAAGGCGTTTCACCAGTTCATCGCATACGGAATCTATCGGCTTATAGGGCTGGCGTTTCAGAGTATGGCAGGTAGTTGGCCCAAGCTCACAATATACACAATCAAACGTGCATGTCTTATACGGGACAAGATCCACTCCGAGGGATCTTCCCAAACGTCTTGAAGGCACAGGGCCAAAAATGGAATTCTGCATGATATCTTAAAAGCATCCGAGCTGACATTTTATAATCTTAATCTTCAGTTCATTAAGGAGCTTACCCATCTCGTGTTTGGGATAACTGAACTGATCAGCCAAAAGCCATGCCTTTACGCATGCTATCCTCCCATCCTTGGCCTCCTTATGAATAGCCTCAATCAAATCGTTTTTCTTATCCTCTTCTTTTTTCATCTCCCCTACCCTTTCTAATTGATTCAATATATGGCCAAGTCTTCCCGGCCCTGTTTGGATAAAATATCTATCAATATCCTCTTGCGAATAAAATCTCTGGATATATATCAAAACATCAAACCTTCCATCCCAGCACAAAGGCAGCCTGCTGCAGGGGCCTCCCTGATTCGCCTTCCTGCAATAAACAAACGGGACCTCTCCTCCCAGAGATGGGCACCTTGTGATCAAAGCATCATACTGATCTTTTTCCATAATTCAAAACTTAAAAAGACAAACGTTATTAAATTGTAACAGCTCAATATATTATGGGAAAATAGTCTCTTAAACTTAAATGAGTTATTATTTCCTCAGGATATTGAGCAGTTACATTAAATTCAATAACCGTCATTTATCTTATAACCAATCCCATAAATCGAACTGATAATCTCCTTGTCCGGCAAAAAAACCCCTATCTTTTTCCTTATATTCTTTATATGTGTATCTATGGTTCGGTCATATCCTTCAAAACTATATCCCTGTACCAGGTTTGTCAATTGATTTCTGGAAAATACACGGTTTGGGTGAGAAAACAATACACGCAACAGTCCAAACTCAATCGGTGTAAGTATCAGTTCCTGACCTTTTACGGTCACCTGACGGGTATCTTCGTTTAATTCCAAATCCCCGACTACAATCCTTTTCCCTGCCTGTTTAGGATACAATCTCCGGAATACCGCCTTCACTCGGGCCATTACCTCTCTTGGGCTGAAAGGTTTACAGATATAATCATCCGCTCCTAATTCCAGGCCCATTATTCGGTCGATTTCATCAGTGCGGGCTGTAATCATAAGGATAGGAATCGCTGAAAACTTTCTTATTTCTCTGCATACCTCCATCCCATCCATGCCAGGGAGCATGATATCCAACAAAATCAAATCAGGCGGACTTTTTTTAACAAACGAAATGACCTGGTTGCCACTTTCCAGGCTGGAAACAGAATAGCCTGCCTTCTCGAGATACTCGACAAGCGTCTTAACTATTTTCGCTTCGTCTTCGACAATAAGGATATGCCTTTTACCCATATATTTTCATTCTCTCTTGCAGCTAATTTATAATATAAAGAAAGTATAAAACAAACCGCTGTTAATATACAAGGCCAATAGACGCTCTTTCATATTTTAAACATAATTTCTTCATTGTTTCTCCACAATTGTCTGCTATTATATGATAGTATAAAATATTTGTATATAATATTGTTATGAAAATAGATTCTATCCGAAAGTTATATATGTATTTCTTTTATCTTGAACGGCTCGGGGAGAAAAGATGAAAAATAGGATTTCAACTGGTATAATGATCGTTGTATTGACAGGAATATTTTTTATTTTACAGAGCGTAAGCTTTGCGGGTATTTCCTACGTCAATGATATCGTCATAATAGGAAACAAGGATGTGCCTGTTGATTCTTTAACTGCCCATGATATAAGAAGCATTTTCCTGGGCGAGATGATTAAGTGGCGAAATAACCAGATAATCATATTTGTGATATCAAAAACAAAGACCCACGAAGATTTTCTCAGCAAATATATAGGAAACACCGCAGCACAATACCGCAATTATTGGAGAAAAATGGTTTTTACCGGAAAATCACGATCACCGAGATCTTTTGAAACGGATGAAGAGATTCTTGATCATGTCGCCAATACAAGTGGGGCAATCGGTTATATCCCTTCCGGGATTTATAGTGATAAAGTAAAAATTATTTCCATTGAAAGGGAAACTAATAAATGAAAAAGACAATTATCTTTTATATATCCATCCTTTTGATTGTCTCTTTAACAAATAAAATTCAAGCTGTCGAGCTCAACAATATAGATATTCACGGGTTTATATCGCAAGGATACCTCAAAACAAATAAAAATAACTATCTGGCAGAAACCGAAGACGGCACATTCCAGTTTAATGAGATGGGGTTGAATTTTTCCACGGATCTTACGGATCAATTGCACATAGGGATGCAATTTTTTGCCCGCGACCTGGGAGACGTCGGCAATGACAGCCTGGTTCTGGACTGGGCCTTTGCGGACTATAGATGGCAGAACTGGATCGGATTCCGCATAGGGAAAATCAAGTTCGATCATGGCCTGTATAATGAAACAAGGGAAATGGACATGCTTCGCACAAGCGTAATGCTCCCCCAGAGCATATATCCCGAGTTGTGGAGGAATGCCTTTTCCACAATAAAAGGGGTGGCGTCATATGGATATGTGCCATTATCTTTTATGGGCAATCTGGCTTATAATTTTCAAATCGGCGCAATGGACTTCAAACAAGACAGCGGATACCGCCGTTTTTTTGGTATTCAGATCCATGATTTTTTGGACATTTCCGAAATAGATGCCGATTATGCATGGGTCGGCAGTCTTGCATGGAACATGCCGATTCCTGGTCTTAAATTCAAAATGACCTATCACAACATAGAAGGTCAAAAGGGTCATGGCGATATATGGAGAACATTTGAAGACCCTAACAGGATAACCTTTCCAGTTGATCTGGAATTTAAAGAAAGGGATGGATATATAGCATCGATTGAATATACTTTGAAAAATCTGATTCTTGTCGCAGAATATATGCAGGAGGATTTTCCATTTGTCATGACTTTTCAACCATGGCCACCGCAAGGATCTACACCTTCCCCTCAAGGATGGACACCTATTCCGCCCACAAGGGAAAGCGAAGGCTGGTATGTCTCAGGTTCCTACCGTTTTACCCGCTGGCTGGAGATGGGATTGAGCTACTCGGAATATTATCCTAATGCGGACAATAAACATGGATATGGAAAGTGGCCTGGATATGAATTCCTTTCATGGTTGAAAACAACGACACTGTCAACCAGTTTTGATATTAATGACTACTGGGTATTAAAACTGGAGACAAGTTATAACGACGGGGCCGGAGGGATTAATATGATGGATAATCCTGAAGGGCTTAACCGGTATTGGTGTCTTTTTGCCAGTAAAATAACCTTTAGTTTTTAAACACTATCCTGAATGTTGGATGTCAGCCGAGGATCTATTTCTCAATGTGGCAATCATTAAGTATCTCGAAAAAGATTTGGCTGAGCATAAGCATCCTGATTATTGGATATCTTGCTTCAACTGGTTTCGGATTTATTCTGGGCCGGCACACCGAGTCACGCCTCAATAACGTGTCAGAATATTTGTTCTCCGCTTCTTCTCAAAGCCAGTTTGCCCTTTCTGCCTTTGAAGAACAAATAAAACTCTATAATGACCTTGTAATGATCGGAAACATCGGGAACGCCATTGATGCATCCCAGGAGAAATCCTCCCATGCACAAAAGGCGCTCCAAACCATAGTCGAATTAGAGGGAATAGATCTGGAAATGCTGAATAAGATAAGCGAATTGCGTGACGAATTGAGGATATTTACCAACTCTGCCCTTGCCGTTTATACCAAAATAGGCCCCGATTCTGAATATATATTTGAGAGCAATGATGAGGCCAAGAATAAACTGGAAGACGAAATCTTCCTTATCGGCCAGCAGACAAACAGGATACGCGAAAAACTAACCGCTTTAGCCAATCAATTTTCCGGCGATTTAAAGGCCGAACTGGCAGGCATCAGCCGGATCACAAAACAATATCGCTATTTGTCAATGGGTTTGTTTCTGGGGAATATCCTGATAATGGTCATTATAGTGTCTTTTATCTTATCAAGGCATGTGCTGACACCTATCAAACGTCTTACCAAAGGGACTCAGGCATTGTCGTCCCTTGAATTTGATACGGAAATCGACGTACACACAGGAGATGAGCTTGGGCAATTGGCCTCCAATTTTAATATGATGGCGCAAACCCTTAAGAGGTATGAGCAAATGCAGAGGCAATGGATCTCCGACATCTCACACGAATTGAGGACACCGTTATCCGTTCTTTTCTGTGAAATCGAGGCCCTGCAGGACGGCATACGGAAAGTAAACAAGGAGGCTCTGGATTCTTTATATTCGGAAGCGAAACATCTCAATAAGATTGTCGAGGATCTGCATACGCTATCCTTGGCCGAATCCAAAACACTCCATTTTAAAAAAGAAAAGATCGATCCGCTTTACGTGTTAAATGAAACGATTAAAGTCTTTCAGAAGAGATTTTCAATGCGTCAAATTTCGATAAAGAATGATCTGAAGACAGATCATGATATCATCATAACAGGAGACCCCGACCGTTTAAAACAGGTATTTTCCAATATACTGGAAAATGCGCTGAGATATGCGGATACCCCAGGCACCCTCACGATTTCGCAATATCATACGAAGGCCAAATTATTTCTGAATCTCGAGGATTCAGGGCCTGGCGTACCAGAGGAATCATTGGATCGTCTCTTTGACAGGCTTTATCGTGTGGACAAGTCAAGAAGCCGGGCCAAAGGCGGCAGCGGATTGGGACTGGCTATCAGTAAAAATATAATCTTAAATCACGGAGGGGAGATAAAGGCATCAAATGCCTCGTCCGGAGGTCTGAGGATCGAGATCGTGCTTCCCCTTTTTTCAGGCCAAAGGGCCGGCAAACAATCCTTGTAAGACAGATTGCTTCGTTTGAAATCACCTGTCGGGCCAGACATTCTATCGTGTATCTTCATCCTCCATAATAATCACATCGTTTCTCCACATTTCCTTCACATTCTCTTGATATACTTAAAA
>JAFGSM010000032.1 GCA_016934595.1 bacterium
AAATCCATGTTAATGATTTGTGGTGCCACGAAAAGTGGCATGGGTGTTTACCACGAAAACACATTTTCATTTACAGTGGTGGCCAATACGTGTTTGGCCATAATGAGTTAGGCAGTGAGCAAACAGGATCTATTCTTCTTCAAGCTCGATCGAAATCTTGCCGATAGGACTATTTCGATGAACCAGCTCGACATAATATACACCTGGTTGGATTCCCTCAAAACAGGCGGATCCATCCCGCGTGAGTGTCTCCAACGTCCTCTGTGTCTTTTTGTCTTTTAGAATAAAATCCACTTGCGAAAGTGAAGTTTGATCCCGGGATCTTTTGATCAGTATCTCCAGATCCAATGTCCTGTCCTTGTTTCCCTTGATCTCTGCCTCCACGTGATATCCATTAAACTCTTTTGCTATGGTCTTGGCACTTGCGTCTTTCAAGCACGTCTCACTGCGGACTGCCAAAACCGGTTGGGGGATCAAATTACCTGTATGACGAAGCAGATTCAATGTATCATGAACAAAACGGAGGCAAATCTCAAGTGAGCCTTTATTGTGCTCCTTCATGTCTTTGATTATTTTCATCCCCTTTTTAAAGAGTCTATCCGGCAGGGGTTCCCATTCCCCTTCATTTTGAATCTCCTTCTCTAATTTAGCAAGGTTGACAAGCTCTTTCCTGCATGATGGACATTTGGCCAAATGTGACTCAATATCTTGACGTTCCTTTGATGAACACAATTGATGCACATATCTGCTGATAAGGATTTCGTCAAGGCATTTACCTCTTTTGAATGAAACATTCGTCTCTTTCATTGAATTTACCTCTCTGGGGGAAGGATGAATATTTTAACAATCGTTTTTCTACAATAAGAGACACACCGCAGTTAATTTTTTTCACCTGTCCCCGAACTGTTTATAAAATTTCTTAGAGCAGAAAAGGCATTTTCTTTGATATTATAGATGGTTGTAATACCGTATCCCATTATTTTCGCTATCTCTTCAAGATTCAATCCCTCAAGGAGATAAGATAGCACCAAACCCTCTTTGGGATTTAATTGCCCTTCTATATAGTCGATAATCTGGCTGAGGAAAACGGTCATATCAGGCACTGCACCCTTGTCAGGGATCAGCTCGAACATCTCTTCAGGCAGTGAATTTATCTCCTTTTTTACGCGTATAAAATTGATCGCCCGCCTTGTGGTTACTGAACCAAGCCAGGAACGGAATACCTTTTCTTCGTGTGAACGTACCTGCTTTAGTCTCCTGTAATCATCCTCAATCATTGCCTTTATGATTTCTTCAAAACATTCATCCTTATCCTCCTGATATGCCGTGTACCCCATGATCTTATTTATGCAATGGTATATAAACCTGCCATAATGTTGCAGGAAATGGACCCATGCGTCATTATCCCCTGATACAAGTTTCCCTAAAAGATATGAGATATCTTGATACATCTTCACATAAACCTCAGCGTTTATAAATTCCATACAAAAAAACCCGGGATTTTTTAAATATCAATTTATTAGTAATTTGTCAATTCTCTTGTTAACACCCATTTGTGATGATCTCGTAAAAAGTTGCCAAATCCGTCGCTCCGGCGAAAGCCGGAGACCAGAACTACTTGAAAACACTGGATTCCGTGTCAAGCACGGAATGACGAAATAAGGTAAATTCGACTTTTTACGAACCCATCCGATCTGACGTATCAAGATATATTTAACAGTTTTCCTGTGACGGCTGAGCATACGGTTCAATAGCAATTATTTAGTAATGACCTTGTCACCCTCAACTATCATAGCGTTATCAGTATCGTACAACCATGCCATGCTGGAAGATATATCCAGTAGCTTTTCAATTTTAGCCTGTGTCAGGAAGAGGATTTCTCCATTTTCCTCACGATAGACGATCAGCTTTGTGCCTTCGCGAATTTTATCCTTCTTGCCCAATGTTACCAGGATTTTCCCCTGTTGTTTTTCCAGAACATCCCCTTTGATTAAAGGGAATTCATCACGGGTTTTCATTGCAAGTATCTTTGCGGCAGTCGATATGGTCTCATGTATATCTCTCATCGTGTGAGTCATTAAATAGACATCTTTTGCACAGACATATTGCGATGTTTCTACGTCAGTTATAAACGCCTTTAACTCAACGCTGTCTTCTGTTTCGACTATATAGCTTGCACACATGACATCGGCAGGCAGATGCCCTCCAATCTCAAGGGCCATGGACTGATTGAATAGCGCCGATTCACTGAGTCTCAGCTCCTGCAATATCTTATCCAATTTCTCACGGTCCACAGGGTTGAACCTCTTTTGTGTGACAAAGGCAGATGTAAGCTCCTTGAAGGCATATCGATTTGACGATTGTAAATTAAGGTTTGGGGAAGAGATGCCCTCTGTCGGGAGGATCAGGATGCCCAACCGATGTCGTTGATCCAGCACCTCTTCTTCCTTTTTGAGTACGTTGTACGTCTTTCTCTCTTTCGCGCCATCCCCATTAATGACCTCGATCGTGATCTCATTTGGGCCGGGATCGAGTTTTATGGTCCAGCCCCAAAATAGATAGTTTAATGCCTTTTCGAACAGCCACCCCCTGATTTTGGAGAGCAGGGACGAATCGTATGACAGGGAATGGAACGGCCTTTTGTTGACATATATGTTAATGGCGGCAATTGGGGTCTTATACAGTATCTTCCCGTGCAATGGGATCTGATCATATATCGTCATGCTTGGAGGATCTAAGAAATCAAAGAAGGGATCGGGAAAAGCGGCTTCCGCATCGCATAACGATTCAGGGATCGATTCCTCGTGGGACACGGCTGGGATGAAGGGAAACAGGGATGCCAGGCGGACCACCGGTTCCCTTGACGCAGCCGGAGAATGATCCATAGATAGACCTGAAGCCGAGATCCATGCCTTGCCGGTTTTATCCATATTCATGCCAAATGACCTCCTGATGTTATTCTCATGAAAAAGGTCTATTGTCCCAATGGTTTTGTTTCCGGCTATATCAGCGGCTACAAGGGTCAATCTTTTTGCATCCTTTGGAACATCCACCCATCGGCTGAATTCGCTTATTATGCCGCCTTCTATTTCCACAGGCTTACCGTCAATGCTCAGTGTGTCTAAACCAGAATCATCAAGGACTATTCCCTGGATAAATATCCTTCCGTCAACTGGCTGACGTATTTGGGGTTGAGCCATATTGATGACAGGCCCCATAGTGTCAACAATGATCTCTAGTGTTTCCGAAGCGCTCAAGCCAACGAGATCGCCTGATTCTATTACAATTTGATTTTGACCGGTCTGAAGAATAAGGTTATGGCTGAAAGGAACGGATTTAGAAGCCAATTCGATAAAAATGGGCTCTCCATTCACTGTAAGGGTTGAGATATAATGGTCATCCTCTGCCAGCCCCTGCAGGGTTATTGTTGGCTGATTGGTGACAAAAAAATGGGATGGGGGCTGTGAAATATGAAGGGAAGGCAGGTCGTGATCAAGGTCATTTTCAAGAAGCCATTTTTTTCTCGCAAGGTTGATGTAAAACATGGCCTTGGAGGATGGACAATCCATCAGGGATGTCTCAAGTTCTTCTATCGCTTCCTTGATGTGGCCCTTTGAATAATAGAGTATCCCCAGCTCCCTATGGGGAAAATATCCCATGATCTCCAGTTCTCTGGACGGGAACTGACCCATCTGATGCATGCCATAGGCCATAACTAAACCTGTATCATGAGGCCGGTCTTTGATCGCCATTTTGAATTCCTGCAATGCGTAATCAAGACATTCCCCCTTTACATACGAGCAGCCTCTCAAATAGCAGCTATCCCAATCATAATGAATGGTCTTGTAAGGGATCTTTGAATAATCAACGCCACTCTTCACACAGCTCGGGGGCATGACTACCTCGCAACCGGACAGATAAAATGACAGGAGGCAGAGAAACAGTCCAAGCAGATAGCCTGTAAACCGTATATACGATTTTTTTTTCACTTGAAAAATCCTGGATTCCGGCTTTCGACGGAATGACAAAAAAGGTGATTTTCATATCCCTTTGTGAATAGAAGATTCATGGGGGTTTTACCTGAAAATCCCGATTGGGGAGTTTTATTCCCCTTTGTGAATAGAAGATTCAATAGATACCTTCCATCTCTGTGTGCAGCGTTTTTGCGACGGCGGCCGCCTCTTCATGCATGTGACCTGGGCTTTTGATGTCATGAGTAAAGCTTATCCTGATGCTGGAGGTCTCGGTCTCTATCACCTCGATGAATGCCTTGTACCCTTTCATATAGGGGATCACCTTGTTATACGGACAAATCTCAGAAAACAGTATAAGCCTGGCGCCCAGGATGCTCCCGTATCGTATGAGATTCTGCCTCCTGTCAGCAATATCGGACATGGAAAGCTTATGCTCCTTCAATATCTCATCCAAATGGATCCGGTCAACCAGAGGTATAATGCGCTGATTTTGAACGGCGACAATGATCTCCCGCGCCAAATTATCGTTTAATTGACGAAGTTTTCTATCCCTCAATGCCTCATTACGCTCTGAGAGATAGCCGAAGATTGCCATCGTCAATGGCCGTTTTGAGGAAACATCCTGTGTCACCGGACCTTCATATTCATCCGCATCTTTTTGTCTTTTTTTGAGCATATCCTCAATCTCAGCGAGCAATCCGTCTATGTCCTTTTGTTTATCCCGTATATTGATCTGGGCGCTTTCATTATCGTGCCTTTCAATCAAATAGGGGCGAATAATTTTTTGAGAAATCATGATCCCGCCCAGGGCTGCGATGATAATGCCCATTATTATCAACAGACGCAATGGGTGTATAAGCCTTGATGCGAGAGCGGGGGATTCCCCATAACACTGATTAACGGCCGTGTCCCGGCTCCTGGTTTGAGAGCCCCTTGTCTTTTGGATTTCCCCTGCTTCAGCGCTTTGATCCTGAGCATACTCAATATATTTAGAAGCAGGATTGCCATAGAGCATGTATGCCATCCATGCTGTGTTCTCCTCCCCGAACTTTTGGATGAACTCAAGCCTGGCTTCCTTCAAAGATTTTCCGATGCTCCTTCCTTGAAAAAGGCCATGATAGAATGACTCCGCTAGATGGGGGCCTGCCCTGTCAGGGATATCCAAAAATGTTCCGATATAATGCTGAACCCCTGAAAGCAAAAAGGCGTTTGCAAGGCCATACGACCCTTTTTCGCTATTTGATCCGCCAGCCCAGGGCTCTGTCTTCCCGGATTGACATGCATGAGAAAAAATCAGGACAGGCAGAGGGACATTCCCTATCATGTGGATAATGTCGTCTGCCGAAAAAATCCCGTCCGCTGTCTGCCATCCCGACCTGGCCTCATCATCGAGATTGTATTCCGCATGCCCTGCAAAATGAACGATATCATATTTTCTCAATGACCTTTTAATGAATTCTGTTTGAATACAGGTAGTCTTAAGGTCGATCGCAACATCATGACGGAGGTTCTTAAATCGTTCCCTCAAGAGATTGCCCTCTTCGTATGCCGCATCAAGATCCCCCTTGGAATCCGCCAATATCAACATCCTGAATGGCCGGTGAAGTGTCCTGACCGCCAATGGCGCAGTCTTTTGCCGTGTGCTTACCATCCTTCCGGTATTGAATCGCTGGCAGAGAAATTTGCTTCCGTCATACAGTAATTCCCATGGAATATGCACCAGATTGCCATCGATTTTCAGGATAAGGTCATCACATTTAGTTGAATTGAGGAGTTCCTTGATATTCAGAGAAAATAGCTTATCAAAAAACGACTGCCCGTTTGACTTGATCTGCTCAATAACCCCCTTGGATACGTTGATTTGTTTGACCGCATTATTGAGAAGGCTAAAGGATTCACGGCAAAGATCATTTAAATCCGAACAGGAAATGTCGATATTCTCATAGTATTCGAGTGTCTTCTGCTCATTCAAAAGCTGTTCTTGCGCGCTGAGGCTCAACACATCATGGCTAAATCTAATTGTTATAACGATTACCTTTTCCATAAGCTGTGTATGACCAAATCGTTGTAATTGCAATTCGCTTTCAAGTTGAGACTAACTTATAAAGGGATTTATCGATCATAACGCTATGAAAACCTTAAATCTCCTCATTTTGAAAGCGAAATGGAATAAGTCCCGTTTAACTTCTAAACCCTTTTGGTTCTGATAAAGTTCCTGACCCAGATATAATCTTTGTGAAATAGATATCAAAAAAACATGGAATCTGATAGTATCACAAGATCATATTATGCCATATAAAATTATGTCAATCCATTAAAATTATACCTTTTTATTCCTTTGTATCCGTGTTTTTCTTTTCCCTGTAAGACGACTTTGATTTTCGTATCTTAATATTGGTCATGTGAAGGCAAATATTTGAAAGTGATAGTAAAAAAACCATCCATCCTATCTTTTGGATAATCATTTGCATGACGACCCCCCTTCTGTTTTTTTTCATTGATTGATATAAAGGAGATTAAAACAGTTCATTTAAATTTTGATACTGTATATTTAAACCCTCTATATCAAATGACACACAAAACCGGCTTTTTTTCAGCGAGAGGGGTGTTTGAGAAACAATGAAGGATAGTCTATGATAGTGAGGCAAAGCAGAGATTTAATAAATGTGTTTATCTTTCAGTAATGTTTTGTTTTTCGGATATTATTTTGAAAAATTTGAAACTGCTCAATATGTTATGGGAAAATAGGTAGCTTCAATTCCAGAGCGCCACCTGTAGCGCTCCTTAAACTCTTGTGTGTCTTCATAAGCCCTTCGCTGAGCTATTCTTATATCTTTATCGCCTGCAGCGCAGGGAGTAAAACTTCTTTTCCTGTTTTACCGGACACTGTTTACGGTTAGGGCAGCACTGGCACTTCTGTGAGGAAAAGGCAGCGGTGAGCCTCTGTTTTTTCTTTTTAATGCTTACAGGCTGATGCCCCTCGGGACAGGCAATCACCTTGCCTTCTGATAGGGTAAAATCTGAAAGGCCAATAGTCCCCTTTTTGACAGAGCCCATAACAGGGGCAACCAGCTCCACCTCATGCTCTGTTTTTGCCTTTTCATGGTTTTCATCGCTTCCGTAGAGAGAGTCGGCTAAAAGCCCTTGAGGCAGTAAATCACGTTACTTTGACATCCTCAAGTGCGGGGATGAGGTAAAAAGCAAGTACTAAATTATGATTATTTTTAATGTTTTCAAAAAGTTATATCCTAAGGACTTTTTAGGATTCCATCAGTTATTGACGATGAAACATCTTCCTCCAAAAGGGACAGGCCATAAAAGCCCGCCTATATGATCGATCACCCACTGGTTTGGGTCACGGTCGCCTAACCCTTGAACCGTTTCCTTGCCTACTATATCTACAGCATCCGACAGGGTTATTTTGATAGTCTGTTCTCCTATTACAGGAGAATATAGGGTGGAATATCTACTATACTCAGTCCAGTATATTGTATCCTTTTCTGAATCATATTCCTGTGCACAATATAGTGCATTTAGCGGGTCTGTCTGCCCTTCAAAGATTATATACATCTTTATTTCGTACCGGTTAGGATCAAATACGCCTTCCATCAAATTTATACGGCATCTCCAAAGCCCGTATGGGTAATCTCCCCAGGGCAGGGATAGAATATCAGGATTTCCAGCGCCAATAGCGGCACAATCAGAAAACCATATGAGAGATTGCCCTTTGATTGGTTCATCAGGGTCAAAACCCTCTTTGTCATATAACAGAAGCTCAAATTTGATCACCCCGCGCCCAGTAGCGCTATTCGATTCCCATGTATCCTGGTTAGGGTCTCCACCCTGAACGAACATGGTTCTATTATCAAGTGGATATATGCCGTGATCCCCAATCCATTCCAGATCTTTCTCCTCTTGATCATCTGATAGATTTTCTTCGGATGCCTCTATTTGAGATTGAATATTTACAGGACAGACAAGGATTGTGAGGGCAGACAAGATGATTACAATGCAGATATAAAAAAATAAAGAGATTTTTGAAAATCCGGTCAATACTACTAACCTATTCATTGTATTTTTTGCCTTTTACATAACAATACAACAATCCGTTTTTCAGATCAAGTTATCTGTTTTCAGTGTTCAGTGTTCAGTAATAAGTTTACAGTGTCTTAAAACCCGCATTGAAAAAACGGGCCTTTGCGGTCAAAAGATATAAATAGAGGCTGTCTTTTTAAAACTGAATGCTCTGCTGTATCATTAAACTCGCAGCCATTTCTTCTTTCTAAATCAGCGGCAAAAGCGCCGAAAGCCCAGTTAAAGGCGGCAAAGCCGGAGCCGTTGTAGACAGCCTTGTCAGGGTTTTTGTCTGGGTCGGGCCTGTCAAACCTGTCAATAGTGGCAAAAGCAGCAATGCAGTCGGACCTATGGCAGGCGCTGTGACAGTTGGCGCTGCAACAGTAACAGGCGGACTCAACGGGGTTATTGGGAGAACGGTTATCTGAATGACCGAAACCGCCGGATTAAAGTATATGGTCACGGTTGCCGCCGCCTTCCTGAGCAGAGGCTGGGGCATCCTTATAGGTGACATCAAAGACAATGAACTCCTTGCAGACAGGCTTGATGCAAGCAAAGGACCCGCAATGGGAAGGGATGGAAACATAGCAAAAGCCGGGGCAACCGGCCACACATTGGGAATTAGGAGGGGCAAAAAGGGGTTAGGCATGCCGAAAAAAATGGGGAATTGCGCCCTTGCCGATGCGCCAAGGCAGACAATCATAACAATAACTGTTAATGCCAAAATATATCGTTTCATATTAGACCTCCTTATTATCATTGATGGCCTCGTAAAAAGTAATTTTGATGATGAAAAAGCAAGATTATATCGCTAAAATATATACTAAATTTATAATATTAAACTTATTTTTAAGGACATTTTGACTTTTTACGAAGCCATCATCATTCATATTATGTCAAATCGGCAACTGAAATGTTGTTACCAATAAATCAAAGACAAGCGGATAAGTTGTAGTCAGATATGCTATGCTGCTTGCCAATAGAGCAGGGTCAATCAGATTCAATATAGATGTCAAAGGGGCCGCAGTTGTTGCGACTGTAGGTATAGAGAGGGTCACTGCCGCCCTTGCCACTCTCATGACAGGGGCTGCATGAAAAGGGGACACTGCAGGCAAAGGAAAACCCGGCAAAACAGGGAAACCCGCAGTATAAACCGGATATGGATTCATAAATAGTTGTATCCCTGCCATGTGAGGATAGGACAGTGGTATAGGCGACGGAAATCGTGTCCAAAGGGGAAACGCCCCAAATTGCGCATAAACATATGCAGGACACAAAGCGCCGCCTGCGATGACAGCAAGCAAGGTTATAAAAAGGATCAAAGAAATTTGTCTCATAGTTTTATATTCCTCCTCCTTAAAAGAGATGCCAAAATTCAACGGACATTATTTTATTGATGGCCTCGTAAAAAGTATTTTTAATGCTCAAAAATTACCGATATATTAATAAAATATACACTAAATTTATAATGTCGTACTGATGTTTTTGACCGATTTAGACTTTTTACGAGGCCATCATTTTATTGATTCGATTCAAATCCTGCGGCCTGCTGAATCAAAACCAATGTCTCCTGATTGTCAGGATCGAGCCTGAGGGCCTCTTTTAATTCATCTAATGATTGTCTGTAGTTTCCCTGAGAAAAGAATGCAAGGCCAAGATTATAGTGTATCTTTGCGTTTTCAGTGTCCAATCCCTCGGCCTTTGTCCATATTTTGATAGCCTCCACGGCATTTCCTCTTTGATAAAATGCGGCGCCCAGGTTTAATAATGCCTCAATATGATCCGGCCTTCGCTCCAACAATTGATTCCAAACCTGTATAGCCTTTTCGGTATCGTTAAGCCTAAGATATGCGGTGCCTATATGGAGATAGGGATCCTCAATATCCGGAGCCAATTTAAGTGCCTTCTCCCAGAGGGCAATGGCCTCTGAATATTCATTGTTCTGAAATCTTACCGTCGCCATATTGTTTACAGGCAAGGGATCTTCAGAATCAATCCGGTGCGCCTCTTTCCATTCCTTAATGGCCTCCTGAGCCATGCCCAAGTCATATAAAAGCTGGCCTTTCTGGATATAGGCATTCTTATAACCCGGGTCTGCTGCAATCGCCTTTTCCCAAAAATTCAAGGCGTTATCGAAACTCCTCATCCCTAAAGCGGCCTTACCCATATAAAAATAAATATCGGCAGATGCATGTCCTGACCGTATGGTCTTATCAAAGGCCTCGTATGCCAGGTCATATTCATTCTGTGCAAGATACAAAAGGCCCAGATGATTCCAGATATCCCTGTCTTCTTTTGCCAATTCTACAGCATTAAGATAATGATCCCTTGCTGCGCTATATTCTCCCTTGTGGAAATTTACCGTTCCGAGATTGATAATCGCCTCCACATAATCAGGTTTAATCCGGATGGCATTTCTAAAAGACTCCACGGCCTGATCGTAATTTCCAATGGTCAAATAGACGCCGCCGAGGTTATTATGCGCCTCAGCCCTATTGGGATCTATGTCCAAGGCTCTATTGAACTCTTCGATGGCTTCCCCGTTTTTCCCTTCCCTGTGGTAAACAACGCCCAGATTATTATGGGCCTCAAGGTGCCCGGGATCTATGATTAATGCCTGTAAAAAATATTCACTGGCCTCCTTTGCAACGCCTGAATCCAGCGCCAATTGACCCAACTGATTAAGGGCATCGGCATACATGGAATCCAGGGACAGGGCCTTCTTTGCCGCCCGGACGGCTTCATCATGATTGCCCATCAACCTGTGCACAACGCTCAGATTATAATAGACCTCAGGGTATTCGGCCTGTTCAATGGCCATATTGAACTCGCGCAAGGCAAGATCAAGTTTTCCCTGCCTGTGGTAAATCACGCCAAGGTGATTATGCACATCCAGATAATCAGGAGAGAATTCAAGGAGTCTCCTGTAAGTCTTTTCTGCATCCTCAAGCCTGCCCATCTTTTCTTCAACGGATGCCAAATAAAACAAGGCTGAGGCATTTTCAGGATTAATATCGATTATGCCTTGAAACTCTTTATGCGCCTGCTCATAAAAACCCAGATAGATATAAGACACGCCCCTGTCTATACATTCCATCAAGGAAATCATATCCTTGGGATCATGCCTCTGCCCTATGCCACCTGTTTGCTGCTCCTTTGCAGACCATACATAACCGAGGCTTTCAAGCCTTTCCCTGATCTTATCATCAAGGGCTGTGCGGGAATCACGCCCAGCGCCCATGGACTGTTTTAGCCTTTCCATCCTTTCTTGCCAGATGACAACATTTTCAGAGCAAAGATTTTTTTCCTCCTTTGGGTCCTCTGCCAGATTATATAACTCAGGCTTCGGGGCTTTTATATATTTCCAGCCGGGCGTCCTTATGCCCTCGAGTCTGCTCCATCCAAAATTTAGCTCGGGATAAAGGCTTTCGAACAGTATCTCCTGATGAAGCGAATCTGTTTTACCCATTATCAATGGGATCAGGCTCTTTCCATAGAGGTCTGAAACTGGGACTTTCTTTAGTGGTATCGAAAAAATATCAAGCACCGTAGGGAAGATATCCAGTGTGGAAACCATGGCGCCGATCTTCTTCCCTGATGGCAGTATCTTCCCGGGAGCACGGATTATCAAAGGGACGCGCATTGTGGAATCATACAAAAAGATGGCATGGGTAGGCTCTCCATGTTCACCGAGACCTTCTCCATGATCCGAGACCAGGATTATGACAGTCCTGTCCATAAAACCCATTTCTTCCAAGCCATCAAACAGATCCCCTATGCATTTGTCCGTATACGCAATCTCCCCGTCATAGAGATGCCCCTTGTATTCCTTGTCAAAAGGGCCGGGCGGAAGATATATGGCATGGGGGTCAAAATAGTGAAGCCAAAGGAAAAAAGGACAATCGCCACTTTCTTTCAGCCAATTCAAACCCGCCTTGGTGACGGCCTCTGCCCTTCGCTCATTTTCAAGCAATGTGGCGCCAGCGCCCTCCTTTGTGAGAGAGTCGTCATAATGGTCAAAACCCTGATCCAGTCCGAAAAGGGAATCCAGGACAAAGGCTCCCACACAGGCGCCTGTTTTATAACCCTGCTCCTTCATAACCTCCGCCAGTGTTATTGCCTCCTGACCAAGTATAAAGTTTCCATTGTTCCGGATGCCATGCTGAACAGGATATAGCCCTGTCATGATCGAGACATGAGAAGGCAGGGTGATGGGAACAGGGGTAAATACCTGGGTAAAAAGGGTCCCCTCCGAAGACAGCCGGTCTATGACAGGTGTCTTGACATCCTGATACCCGTAACAACCAAGATGATCCGGCCTTAATGTGTCAATAGTGACGAGGAGAAGATTATAATTATGCCCCCTTCCCCTGCTCCCCATTGCCAGAATATGCATGGGTGCAGCTATTACAAACAAGGACAGAACCACTATAATAAATACAGGCCGTCTCATGGCCATCCTTTCATATCAATAAAAAACCTGTCCCGTATCTTCCCGCTAAATCATCAATGGCACAGGACAGGTCTTTTTAATCGATGACTCTATCGAGATCACATCGGATTCAGGATCAGATTAACACAGGGGGGTTCAGTGTCAGATTGAATAAACCCTCATCCATAATAGGTATACTAGTCCCCAATACCGTATAGAATCCTGTGATGGTTGTAGGCGAGGTCATGATGCATGTGAGAACACAATCATAACCTGTGTATAAAAATCCCTCAAGCGTAATAGTGTCGTTTACTATGACACCGCTTACATCGAATGGGATGCTTGCATAACGGCTATCCTGAAGTATTGCCGTTCCTGTTACTATCCCAAGCAAAGGATCCTCAACAATGTTTAAAGACATAGGGCCTGTGTTCCAAAGTACGGGAAAGGCAATATAGGTGCTCTGCCATGTTCCAAGCCAGCTCCCTGTTTGGGCCGCTGTGCGCAAAGGCGATGATAGGCCAAAGGCGATGCCGCGGCTTGGGCTAAGTGTCACTGGCGTATAAGAAGACAAAGGATTAAAAGGGTTCAAACCGAGGGGAGAAAGCCCCCCAAATTGAAGCCCAAACCCAAAAGCAGGACTAAAAATGCCAGAGCCGGCCTGCGCAAAGCCCGATAAGGGATTTCCTAATAAACCAACACCCCAAAGATTTAATGGCCCAAAAGGAAGCAGGGCAGGTATGGCGGCAGCAGACCTCAAACCTGAACCAGGCCAAAACACATACGGATTGAATAGACCTCCATATCCGACAGCCGCATTTGGGGGGGCTAACGTAGCTGCTGAAAACTGTGCATATATCGAAGATGCGACGATGAAGCAAATACAAATAAGCAATAGAGGAATGTATATATATAAAAATTTTGTATGACCTCTTATCATAATATATTTTCCCTCCTGAGAGTCTCTAAAACGGGCGGCTTTAGCATAATATCTTTTTAAAGGTAAAACATGATATTAAATAGGCCCTAAAAATTAAAAAAACAAGGTTTGCAGCAACGCAAAAAGAAGCGGATTTGCGGTGCTTAACGCCCCTTCATATAATGCCGATGCATATATAGTGGCTAAAAGCGACAACAATGGAGCAGGCGTTGAAGCCACGGCAGGAGCGGTCGCCACTGCAGGATTTACTACGCTAACCGTTCCGGCGGTCGGATTAGTCACAATGATTGTAGCAGCGCCTATCCTCGACAGGGGAGAAACCACTGGTGGAATAGTAAATGGCGTTATATAGGGAGCAGGCGCAGGGAAAAAAGGGGCGCCAAAACGGGGGAACGCAGGCAGCGAAAAGTAGCTATAATATGGATATCCCCAGCCATAATAATTGCCGAAAGGCCCCCATGGCTGTGCAAAGCCGCTGGTTGAAAAAACGCAAAGAATGATTAAAGCCATTACAGATGTCAAAACATATACTGAAAGATTATAACGCTTCATAGATAAAACCTCCTTTCAATGCAATGTAAAAAGCAGTATCAAGAATACCAGAGTGCTCGGTGTAAGATTGAGCGTGCCGAGAGGGGCCGAAGTAGTCACAGTGTTGGTAGTCGGTATTGTTATAACAGTAGCGGCGCCAACCCTTGGCAGGTTTACAGAAGGTGCAACTGGCATCGAAAAATTTATAGGCGACAAAGCCGGAATATAAGGACTAATCCATGGTGCATAGGCGACTGTAAAAGAAGGATAATATGTCGCAGGTGGAAAGGACTGCCAAAAGGGATACCGTGCATAAGATATCCATGGATTATAGAGTAAATTCTGCGCATAGGAAAAAACTGTCAATGAAAAACTAAATATGACAACTATACAGACCAATAATAACTTGAACCAGAAGCGAGACATATGCATAACTTTAACCTCCTTTGAAGATTGAAGATGCCCTGCTCTATAATAATAATAAAATAATGATAAAATAACATGAGACTGCTTGACCTTGAACTATCACAACCTCCTTAATAAAAACAAAAG
>JAFGSM010000033.1 GCA_016934595.1 bacterium
CGTGTCAAGCACGGAATGACAAAATAGGACAAAATCGACTTTTTACGAGACCATCAATTATTAGTTGCTATTTATTTAGATTTTGACGGGAGACTGCTGAAATGGGATTCTGTGGTTAAAGGATCTGCCCCGCAGACCTCAAACGTACCCGGGACCCATAAAGTCTTTAAAGTTTCCTCCGAAGACATACTCTCCAGTACTGGTCTCCATGGCGAGAAATCGGGTTCGGACATCATCCTGTCTGATATCGTCATGTAGTATTCTATGATATCTTTTTCGCTTATTGACCTCAATTTATTATCTGATTCTTCCCCCTGCCGGGCATCTAAAGTCCCGCCTGTTTCTGCGCTCGCATCCTCCTTAGCATGTACGGTTGTTCCCGATGCATCGATTTTATCTCCAGGACGTTCCTTTCTATTTATATTCAGGGCATGTTTTTTTGACCCTATAATATCTGCTTCAAATGTTTCCGGTTTCTTCTCGTCTTGCTTTGCTGGAGTCCTGGACCTCTTACTCAATTTTTCATTCAGAATGTGCCTTTTTAACTCAATATTATTAATACTGTTCGAGATGTCTTTTGCCTCCTCTACCTCTGTCTCTATATGATTTGAACAACAAACAGGGATAAAAACGCCTCTTTCATTGTCATAGTAACCCAATTCAGCATAATATCTCGAAGGCGGATCATCGAAAGTGATAAAACGGTCGTTTGTATAACCATTCACAAAAATATCAAGGCATACAGGATTGCCTTCGTATGAACCTTCCTGGGATTCATTATAAAACCTCAGGGTTAAATCATGTTCACATGCAGACCCCTTTTTGACATTTTCAGGGATAGTTTCAGGGACTACCTCCCAGAACACATGAACATGATTCGGGTCAACCTCCAGGATATAGAGATAATTTTCTCCATAATTAACCGGAAAATGTGCCATATCATCGTCCGACACAGGATCCTCCTTTTTTATCTTTTCTAACGGCGGCGTCTTCATGCCATTCCTGACAGTTGGCCTTTTTAAGCTAACATTTCGCCAATCTGTCTTAATAAAATCCTGGCCGGCTTGGTCTGATCATATACCTTGGATATCCAGGCATCCCCCCAGAAAAAAAAGCAGCTCGTCTCTGCCCTAAGCAGCCAATTATGGGCTTTTGACAGGAGAGACCGGGCTTGATACGGATTTTTTATCTCGTTTATCCTGTCTTCAACTTCCTTTTCAATCCTGTGAAATTCCCGGCTCAATCCCCATATCTCTTCAAAAGCCCTCTTTTGAGAGGAAGACCCAGACCACTGTGAAAAATCAAACCCGCTTGTGTTTCCGACATTCCATGCCCCTGTCTGAACAAACACATAGCCTTCAGGCGGATATTCATTTATGAAATCGCTAATGCGGACCGGCTTTATGGGAAAGTCTTCAGATCTTACACGTTCCATATACGGGGCAAAAAAGTGGCCCCAAAAACCGGACCCTTCATCCATCTGCCTGAACCACCCTCCATTTTCACCATCTGACCATGTTGTCACAAGGGCAAGGCCTTTCACCGAGGCCGTCTTGGAAATGACCTCGTTTTCAAACCAGCTTTGATCAAGCCCGCTTTCCTGGGCGTTGCTGATGTCGCGGCTGCGGGGCACAACAACAATCTCGTATCCCCCATGCCTTGCTTTATAAGGCATATAGCCGAAATCCTTATATTTATCAGCCTTTCTGTCATCCACATCTTCATGCCTGATGTGCACGCTATCTACAACTACATATTCATATCCTGCCTGTTTCAAAGCAGGGATCATTTCCATAGAAAACGCCATCTCTGACGGCCAAAAGCCGGAGGGCTCGACACCGAAGATATCCTTTGCCATCCTTCTTCCCATTTCAAGGTGGGAAGCCCAGTCTTCAACCGGAATAAGCGGGAAGATCGGATGATAATAACCCATTCCGATAATCTCTATATTCCTGCACTTGCGATATTGATCCAAGGCTGCTTCCAAATCGCACATCTGTTTAAATTCCTTTTGAATCTGAGGATCGGCGATCTGTTCAAGCAGGATTCCGGAGAATCCGATGTTTAGATATGCAACGTCTGCAAATCTTTGTGCGTATCTGACAGGCCTTTCATAGCAACATGCGATCTGCCTTGCCTCCCAGTTATTGGTATCCAGCAATAATCTCAGGTTGTCAGGCGGCTGATGCATGTGCAGTCCCAGTGCATGGAATATCTTCTTCATTTTTGATAGACCTTTAATACATTTTCAGAGATGGTATCCCAGGAAAAGGCGGTTTCGGCGGCAATCCGGCCATTCTTTCCCATCCACCTCGCATGGTCAAGCTGGGCAAGCATGGTGCCTATCCCCCAAGCTACAGAACTCGGGTAATCATATATCTTAAGACCGGTGACGTCATGCCATACAAACTCGGCAGGTCCTCCGTTGCTTGTTGCCACAACAGGTTTCCCAGCACTCCATGCCTCTAATATAACAATCCCGAAAGGCTCGTTTCTGCTCGGAACGCATACCAGATCGCATGCCTTGTAAAGATCCCTTAATCCATTGCCATTCCTGTAACCCAAAAATCGGGTCGAATGAGAAATGCCCAAACAACGAGACCTGTGTTCCAGCCCGGCCCGCATCTCCCCGTCGCCGGCAAAGACGAATTTTGCATGAGGGTAGTATTTCAATATGGAAGGTATTGCCTCTACAAGAATATCCGGGCCTTTCTGATGAACTAAACGCCCGACGAACAGGACGGTTGGATCCATAGGGGCAATGCCACATCTTGCTTTTACTGAACCTGGATCTATATCCCCGTCAAAATTGTGAACATTGACGCCATTATAAACGACATCAACCTTCCAGTCCGGAAGGTTATAGATCCACATGATCTCATTCTTTAGAGCCTGGGATACAGCAATAACATGGTCTGCGCAATATGTGCCGTTCCTCTCAAACTCCCTGATAACCGCAGACTGGCCGCCATAAAAATTATTTCCGCACCTGCCATATTCCGTAGAATGGATAGTTAGAACAGATTTTTTTTGCCTGCCCGACTTTATCCAAATAGCGGCATTTGAGGCCAGCCAATCGTGGGCATGGATGACATCAAATGAACCGGAATAATCCTCGGTCTGAAAAAAATTGTGGACAAAAGACCTGCACATATCGTTGATCTCTTCCACAAAATTCCGGTTCAAATTAAATTTGCAACGGTGATAATGAACCCCGTGTATCACCTCATAATCAAGCTGGCCCGCCCCAATTCTAGTAAATACATGCACTTCGTTGCCTTTCCTTTCCAGGGATGCAGCAAGCTCGGTGACATGGTTACCAACCCCCCCAACACTGATAGAGTGGAGGGTCTCCCAAGAAAACATAGCGATTCTCATGGGTCTCCCTCTTTTTTAAAAAATTGTCAAAGCAAAACCTTCATGCCATATTGTAACAGCATAAAGGATGGAAAAAATGCTTGTTTGAATAAAATGCTTGTTTGAATAAACGCTCATGGCCAACATATATTGGCCGCCCCCGTGAATGAAAAATGTGTTTTCATGGTAAAATATTTTTATCAACAATATCATTTGAGCGTAACCAAAATTATGCAATTTCTCATTTGTCATTCCAGCGAAAGCCGGAATCCAGTATATGTAGAAAACCAAAACAAGCAATAATGTTCTATTTTGGTTACACTCATATCATTTTAGAATAAGCTTTAATGCTTGTCAATCATGCTTGATAAAAAACTGTAAAAGTTTTACAGGAACTGATACAATTTCGCAAGATAGCAAATTTTGATGGCCTCGTAAAAAGTCGCCAAACCCGTCACTCCGGCAAAAACCGGAGTCCGGAACTACTTTAAAACACTGGATTACGTGTCAAGCATGGAATGACAAAATAAGGCAAAACCGACTTTTTACGAGACCATCAATTTTATGTAGTTATATTTAATTATAAAGACGAAAAGTCATGAAAACCGAAAAGGGATATTCGATCAAACTTAACAAATTTCTGGCATCAAAAGGCATTGGTTCAAGGCGACACTGTGACGAACTCATAAAAAATGCAGAGATTCTGGTCAACGGAAAGGTTGCCGATCTGGGCATAAAGATAGACCCTTTTCTTGATCAGATAATGCTCAAGAGTGGGGAAAAGATACCCCCTGGCATCCAAAATAAGATGCGCTATATAATCATATACAAGCCCTGCGGTTATCTGACCACCATTTCAGACCCTTTTGGACGTCCAACAATACTTGAGCTTATTCCACAAATAACGGAAAGGCTGTTTCCTGTCGGACGTCTGGATTTTTCTTCAGAGGGCTTGCTCATTCTCACAAACGATGGGGATTTGGCTCACAGACTCACCCATCCCAAATCTATGATCCCCAAAATTTACATCGTCAAGGTAAAAGGCATGTTATCCCATCACATCATGGAAAAACTGAGAAAAGGTATCTTACTAAAAGATGGATGGGCATGCCTTGACTCTGTTAGCCGTGTAAAATCCCGTTCTGTTTTGAATACATGGCTTAAGTTAAATATCCATGAAGGCAGGAATCGAATCATAAGGCGTATGTTTGAAGCCGTTGGGCATCCGGTTATAAAGCTTAAAAGGATAAGCATAGCAGGCGTAGGACTTGGCACATTAAAACCCAAAGAATGGCGCTATCTCACGAAGGAAGAAATTTTGAGCTTGAAAGGGGCATGTTCTGACAGTGGTCGAATTATTAATTGACAAATTTTTGGCTATATGCTATTCTCTCAAATTAATAATACAGGCATTTCTTAATACATTGATAATAATAATCTATTTACCCATGAAGGATCTCCTGCCTAAAATATGTAATACCAATATGATAATGTCCAATTACACCAAAGTAGAAATGTCCAAAGTAAGGTTTGCTATAATTACCCGAAAAATGGAAG
>JAFGSM010000034.1 GCA_016934595.1 bacterium
AATGTACTAATGAAGAAATTGAGGCGATAAAGTTAGCGCTAAAGCACAAAGCTGATATAAAAAGGCTGGCTGATGTAGCTGGACAGGTTAAGACACGGCAGGGATTGGCAGTTGGGGCGGTATGGGTTTTACATCAGTTATGTCATAGGATTGGCCTGATTAAGGCTTTAGGGCACAGGCGAGAGGCTAAATTAGTGCTTTGGATGGTTTTAGCCAGGGTTATTGGGCAAGGCTCCAGGCTTTCAGCTGCTCGTATGGCCCAGCGGCATGCTGTTTGTGATATTTTTCAACTTGACTCATTTAATGAGGATGACTTATATAAGGCTATGGATTGGCTCAATGACCGTCAACACAGGATTGAAAGCAGCCTATTCAAAGGGCATTATGGTGACAGCAGGCCTCAATTTTATCTATATGATGTAACCAGCAGTTATTTGGAAGGCGTAAAGAATGAACTTGGCGATTGGGGTTACAACCGGGATGGAAAGAAGGGGAAAAAGCAGATTGTTATAGGGTTGATGACAGATGAAGAAGGGTGGCCGATAGCCATAGAGGTATTTAGAGGAAATACCCAAGACACAGAAACAGTTAAAAACCAGATTTTGAAGATGGCCCAGCGATTTGGTGCTGAAAAGGTCACTTTTGTCGGGGATCGCGGGATGATCAAGAGCGTTCAGATAGCTGAGCTGTCAAATGAACGTTTTCATTATATTAGCGCTATTACCAAACCACAAATTGAGAAACTGATTAAAGATGGGATATTCCAGATGTCGCTTTTTGATGAAAAGATTGCTGAGGTTGCAGATGATGGAATCCGGTATATTCTTCGCCGTAATCCCATAAGGGCAGAGGAAATAGAGGCTATACGTGAAAGTAAATTAAACAGTTTGGATAGACTAATCAGACAACAGAATAAATATCTGTCCGGGCATCCCCGGGCCCAGGTTGAGGCTGCTTTAAAAAAAGTATGCGGGAAATGTAAATCGTTTAAAATCGATAAGTGGGTAGAATTAACCAGTTAGGGAAGGGCCTTGGGTTATAAGATCAAGGCGGATGAAAAGGTTCTGGAATCTCAGCTTGATGGCTGCTATGTTATCAAGTCGGATTTAGCGGCCAAAAGCGCTTCAGCCCAGACAATCCACAATCGTTATAAAGACCTGTCTGAGGTCGAGTATGCCTTACGTACTATGAAAACAACACTTCTTGAGATGCGGGGTATCTTTGTGCGTGAGGCTGAACGTACCCGTGCCCATGTCTTTATTATCATGCTGGCTTATATGCTTGCCTATCAACTTCGAAGATTATGGTACGATGTCGAATTAACCGTTGAGGAAGGGATCGCTGAATTAGCTTCCATCTGTTCCATTGAGGTAGTATCTGCGGGGCAAGTATCTTATCAAACCATACCTGAGCCTCGACAATTAGGAAAAATCCTTCTCTCAAAGACTGGTGTTACCCTCCCTGATGCTATCCCATGCCGTAATGTTGAAGTAGTCAATCGATTATAGCATCTCTTCCATAAAAAACGAAAAAGGGCATACTTACGGCGATGTAAACGTTTTCAGAGACATTACGGAAAAAATAAGGATGGAGATGGAGATGGAGATGGAGATGGAAAAGATACAGAGGCTCGAATCCATCGGTGTCCTTGCAGGCGGAATTGCCCATGAATACAACAATATCCTGACTGCAATCCTGGGGAATATCAGCATAGCGAAAATATACATTCAACCCACAGATAACATTTTTGAATTCCTGACCGAGGCGGAAAAGGCATCGGTCAGGGCCAAGGATTTGACCATGCGGTTGATTACCTTCTCAACAGGAGGTGCGCCCATGAGAAAAACAGCGCCCCTCTCAGGATTGATAAGGGCATCTGCCTCTTCTATATTGACCGGATCCAATGTCATTTGTGAGTGCAGCATCCAGGATGGTCTCTGGCCTGCCGAGGTGGATGAGACTCAAATTACGCAGGCATTGAACAAACTGATAATAAATGCCGTCCAGGCCATGCCTGGAGGAGTCGCCATCTGGCTTGAAGCCGAAAACGTTGTTATAGAAAAGGAGGAGCTACCCATTTCCATGCCTTCCGGAAGATATATCAGGATTACTGTAAAAGACCAGGGGACTGGCATTCCAAAGAAAAACATCGGCAGGATATTCGATCCCTTTTTCACCACCAAGAATATGGGTAATGGCCTCGGGCTGGCGATCACCTACTCCATTATAAAAAGACACTCAGGATATATCTCAGTGGAATCCGAACAGGGGAAGGGGACGACCTTCACCATCTATCTTCCGGCGTCACGTGAAACACCCATGAGTCTTTGTTTCACAATGGGGGATGAAAATCACCTTTCAGTGTCCTCTGTGATTAATTGAAAAACGTAATTTTTGCCGGCTTTGAGTATATATGATTTCTAAAGAGAACTCCAAATCCGGCCGCTATACGATTATCCCCTTGGACGTGGTTAAGCCCCTTTCTTCCACTGAAGTCATCTTTTCAGGTATATTCTGGCCGGATGCGGGAAGATATATATAAAACGTGGTCCCCCTGCCAATTTTTGACTCCACGTCAATGTGGCCGTTGTGATTCTTGATAATGGAATAGCATACAGAAAGGCCCATGCCGCTGCCTTTCTGTTTTGTGGTGAAATACGGGTCAAAAATCCTGCGCAGATGGACGGGAGGTATCCCAACGCCCTCGTCCTCGATGGAGATCCTCACATAATTACCTTCATGCAAAAGCTGCGGGTTTTCAGGACCTACAACTATATTTTCAGCGGCTATCCTGATATGCCCGCCATCGGGCATGGCCTGATCCGCATTGATAATCATATTGCTGATTACCTGACTGATCTGCCCTTCGTCCAAATCCACAGGCCAGATATCACAGGGAATGGAAAAGGTATGTTCAGCATTTGAGCCCCTCAGTACAAGCTCAACCGAATCCTTCATTATCCCTGCGATAGAGACTGTTTTCTTTTCAGTCGCCCCGCCTTTTGAAAATGCGAACAATTGCCGTGTCAGATCCTTGGCCTTTATGGCCGCTTTCTCGATATCGCCAAGGGACTTGTTTAAAGAATCCCTGTCGCTTTCATACCTTGCAAGCGCGATATTTCCCAAAATGACGGTAAGCATGTTGTTGAAATCGTGGGCTATTCCTCCTGCAAACGCCCCGATCGATTCGAACTTCTGGATCCTTGCAAGATCATCCTCCACCCTCCGCCTTTCCGTGATATCCATAAGCAAAACATTCAATGAGACTATCATGCCATCTTTGATGACAGGCATTATTGAGCTTCTCACCCAGCAGGTTTCGACGGACTTGCATAAAAACCTGTACTCGCCCGATGAAGCCCGGCCTGAAAGTGAAGTCTGAAGATTCATCATAATCCTCTGTGATTCCGCATGAGGGAAAAACTCTTTGAGATGCCTGCCCTCAACCTCAGAAGGGGTATATCCTGCGATCTTTTCAACCACTGGGCTTGCGTAAACTATCACCCCGTTAATATCAAGGCTTAATATGGCCTCGTTCATGTTTTCCACAAGCCCGCGGTATTTCTCCTCGCTCTCCATCAATCTCTTCTCAGCGTTTTTATTCTCTGTGATATTTCTTGAGATCTCTATCACAGTTAGTGGATTCCCATATCTATCTTTCATGGCCGCGTTGGCGGTGCAATGGAAATAAAGGGCCTCGCCGTTTTTGCCTGTGGTTTGCGTATCATGTTCATGAATCCTGCCGTCCTGAAACGCCTTGAGTGTAAGGCATGGACCGGGCTCGCAAGGCTTTTCTCTCCTGTGGTATGCCTGGTAACACTTCTTTCCTACTATGTCATCGCCGAAGACCCTCCTTGCTGTCTCATTTGCCCAGACGATATTCAAATTTCTGTCTATCATGCTCATGTGATCGCCGATAGAATTCAGGATGGCGGAAAGCTCTTTATTTTCAGGCCCCCCTTTCCCGAACACGCCCGTTTGTCCTGGAAGCCCTTTATTGGAAATGCCTATTAAATGGCCTATGAAAATATATAGCACAAGCCCCAGCAATTCGATGATGAGGGTTATAAATATTATGCGCCTTCTCATACCGCAAAGCTGATCATGTATATATCCTTCGTTCATCCCGATATGGATATGCGCCCTCATGCCATCGATCAGGGGATAATCCACCTCCAGGATAAGGGTCTTGTCAGCGAGGTATCTGTCCTGGCCAGGTTCATTGTGGCGGACAGTTTCATGTATTTTATGCATAAGCGCCCTGGGAAAACCGCCCTCAAATGTATGGGCGAATATGCGGCCGTC
Organism: bacterium; assembly: GCA_016934595.1. Classification (GTDB taxonomy): domain Bacteria; phylum SZUA-182; class SZUA-182; order DTGQ01; family JAFGSM01; genus JAFGSM01. The sequence continues at coordinate 4,306 of JAFGSM010000034.1, forward strand.
AAATCCGGTGATATATGCGAATTCAATCCCTTCCGTCCGCCTTATGATATCCCGAAGCACATCGCATACCAGTATTTTATTCCCCTTTATTACGTCATCGGCGACAAGCTCTGAAACCGCCTGGGCTATGACTGCACCCCTTTTTATCAGCTCTTTCTCCAATGCTTTTTGCGTGATATGGCTCCCCATAATAGAGGATGAGATGCCTGTGATAAAAATGGCAAGACCGGCAAGCAAGACTATCTTTGTGTGGAGTTTCATCCCTTATGCCCCTTTTCTGTTCCGGACAAAATGCCTAATTTCAATGCCCAGTCCCTCAGATCCTCGTAATCATTAATGCCGGCCTCTATGAAGCCGTTAGGCATCTCTGTCTTTTCCCAATTATAAAGCCCCTCCCTGTCACGGCCATTTGGCTGAAAACCTATAAGAGCCTGTTTTACCTTTTCAAGCACAAGGGGCGAGATGTCCTTTGCGGCCGCTATCCCGCTTGATGGATAATATTTTGAGGTATATATGATGCGGATCAATCCGGCGGCGGCCATCTCTTTTCCCATTGTGTCCTGCATCGCCCCTGCGTCGAAACGGCCTGCCAAAACCGCGTTTGCGCATTTTCTGTGCGTCCCTGTGAATTCATAGAAAAAGAGATCATTAAGCCCTATGTTGTGCTCCGCAAGCGCTATCCTGGGTATTATATGACCCTGAGTTGATGTGATGCTGCCAAAGGCAAACCGTTTGCCTCTTATGTCTTCTATCTCCCTGATCGGGCTGTCATGCGGCACGAATATCACGGACTGATACTCCGCCCTGCCCTGGGAATTGACCCCCCTCGCTACAGGGATGACCCCGTATCTCTCATGGGCCTCGATATAAGTGCCCGCACCTACAGCGGCAAAATGTACCCTGCCCTTTCCAAGGTCGTCCACTATCCTTCCATCCTCTGTTATAAATTGGAGCTCAAAGAGATAGCCTGTGGCCTTCTCCATATATTTCAGAAACGGCAGGTACTGACGGGCATCCTCCTTCGGGCTTCCGCGCAGGTCAAAACCGAACCTCAATATGTCCCTGCCCGTTTCGGGCAGCAAACCCTGCAGTTCCTCGTCGCTTATCCTGTCCGCCAGATCTATTTCTTTCGGTCTTATGGCAAGCTCGATCTCTACGGAAAACATGACAGCGAACGCTATAATGATTATGCAGGTTGTAATGAATAAAATCTTCAGTTTCATTTTAGGATATGGATTATTTATATGAATAACACCCTTTATGATTATTATCGGCTATTCCTGAAAAGACGTTCATAACGGTTCTGCTTGTCACTCATTCACTAAAATATATAATCCCCTTTAGGGCTTATATAGATTTCTATTTATATGAAAATGATCGAACAATACTTTGTTTTTATTCATTTTCATGCTTCGTTGTGACTGTAAGGTCATGGGGGTTACTTGATTTAGGCAATGCCATTTTTTATAATCAAGACAAGGAAAGGGGGTGGTCAGGATTACAAAGACATTACTGGAAATGGCTGCTGAGATAGTCGCTGCGCAGGCATCAAGATCACAGATGTCGCCCGAAGAGATCAGTTATTCCTTGAAAAGGCTTTTTCAAACACTAAAGGATATAAAATGCATGGAGGATGCTACAGTAGTTTCCGTTGATAAGAATCCCGAAGAAACGGAAAATACCCCTGTTTCTGTTCCGGTAAAGGATTCTATCCGATGAAACAGTTGAACAAGAGATCATGGATATTTAGCGTGGCCTTCAGGCCATGGCGGTAATTATGAAGATCCTCGCATTTGGAGATATACACGAGGATACCCCCAAGATTAGGGAAATAGATGGGATATCTTCAGCCTCATGTATTATTGTCAGCGGAGACCTGACCAATGTCGGCGGGGTTGAAAAGGCCAAAACTGTTATAGACAGCATAAGACGATATAATCCCAATGTCTATGCACAGGCAGGCAATTTTGACAGGAAGGAAGTGGAAACCTTCCTGGCAGGACAGGGGATCAGCCTCCATGGAAACGGCTTTATTTTGGAAGATATAGGGATCTTTGGTGTAGGCGGCTCTAACAAAACGCCATTCAATACCCCCAATGAGTTCTGCGAAAATGATATCGAGGCATTGATCTATGCAGGGTACAGGAAAATAATGTATACGCCTCTCAAATTATTTGTTTCTCACGCCCCTCCATTTAATACAAAAGCAGACATCATCAAGTCCGGCGAACACGTGGGCAGCAAATCCGTAAGAAGATTCATCGAAACATGCCAACCGGACGTGTGCATAGCAGGGCATATTCATGAAGCGAAGGGCGAAGACTGGATCGGACGAACAATCATTCTAAATCCTGGCATGCTTAAAAATGGGGGTTATGTGGAAATTGTCAAAGAAGACGGCCTTCTTAAGGCGGCCCTGAAAATCTGAAATCCGTAATCTTTGCGAATCCAATCCATCTTTAACTATCAAATTATTGCAAAATTTTTAAACGCAATATCTTTTGCGACATTGTTTAACCTTCCCTTGCAGTGATCATATATCAAAAAGCGGTTTATATACCTTAAGATTAAGGGATCTTTGACTTTAATTATTTTAAGGCACACAAAATGCATAATCAATTAATTAAAGAATCCTTTTTAAGTTCTTGGTTAAAAAATCTTATCAATACACCCTTTTTGCTGTTCATTTATATTTTTAATTTTTTATACTGTTTATTTATAATCTTATGAGTGGGGGGTGAAATCATGTTTGGACAAACCGCATGTGTAGCATTATTAATATGTTTGGGGATTTTTTGCGCTATGTTATCAAATATTAAGACAAGGGCAAACCAAAAATGATCCGGCATAGCCTTTATATAGGCTGATCATATAAAAAAGGGGAGGTGATAATTTCCGTCATAAAACATGATGTTAGGTATTTGCTTTAGAACCGTGACCGGTCTGTTATTTCAGATTCAGATTGTAAACAGCTGATGTAAGATGGAATTACAAGTGAATACTATAAACCCTTGTTTCTGCCCTGTTCAAAAGGGAAGTGAAGCAAGGTGAACGGTTGCGGAGAATCGCTTTTCAAAGAATGGGGGGTTAGGGATGTCAAGGTTATTAGATTTAAAAAAACATTTTATCTTATTATTGGTTATAGCTATTGCAGCGGTCATACCTGTTTTGGTGGCTGCTCATTCAGGCGGCATGAGTGGCGGAGGCGGCTGTTGCGGCAGTTCATCTTTGTATAGCTATTACCCTTATTATACCTCTGGAAGAGCCAATCAGTGGCTGTTCGCAGGATTAGGTTCATCATATTATCCTGGGTCATCTTTATACTCGGGGTATTACGGCAACCTTTACGGGAGTTCCTACCTGGGTTCGGGTTATCAGCCATGGGGGTATAACTCTTCTCAATATACAATTGAGAACAGTTATACACGGTATGTGCCAGGAGGCGAATACACCGTTTCCGAGAGCTTTTCAAGGCCGCAATATTCCTTATACGGTTTGGGCAGTTCCTATCTGAACCCTTACAGTTATTACGGCCTGGGTAATTCTTATTATGGATCGTATCTCGGCGGATGGATTTGATATTTGACTGCCCATCGGAACTTTCAGGACAACCCGCTGAGGTTATCTGAAATCACATTCCACCCGGCGTCCTTCTCTTCGATTGAAAGGGGCCGGGTGGATCCATTTTTCATACGATTAAATGAGCGGGAGAAGGGCGCTAATGCCTGTCGGTGAAGTAGTCACAGGGGTCGCCGGAGGCACAGAACCTATTGTCAATACTTGAACCTGGGTCTGGGGAGTTGTTCCGGTCAGACCTGTAAGGAGCGGCAGAAGAAGAAGGGCTGTCGGGCCGATTGCAGGGGTTAATACCGGAGTCGGAGACACAACAGGGGCCGGCGTAATTACAGGACTTACAGGAAGCACTGTGACTTGGATAACAGATTGAGTTGGGTTAAATAATATTGTTACTGTGGCGGCGGCCTGTCTGATCAAAGGCATGGGAAGGCTGACCGGAGACAAAAGCGACCGCCCCATCCTCGTCGCCAAACCGGACATGACAAAAGGGCCGAAAGGTGACAATGGAGGGAAAAAGGGGAATGTCCCCATTAATGGCATGAAGGGAAAAAATGGATTGGGCGGGGGAAATAAAAAGGGGAACTGAGCGCTTGCCGTTCCGCATAAACAAACAAGCAAGACAATAATAACGATTGACACAATATATCTTTTCATACTTATTATGCTAACCTCCATGGAAAACATGTCAAAAGCCTAAAAAAGCAATGTAGTCAGATATGCAAAAAGCAATGGGTTGGCGGTTGAAAGCAATGCCTTCCCATCCAAAAGTCCGCTTGCATAAAGAACAGCCAGAAGACTAAACAATGGCGCGGGTGTGGGATTGGCTACCGTTTGAATTACAGGAGCAGGTGTTGCTATAGCTGTAGGCGTTGCCACGACAGGCGCCCCAAGCACGCCTGTTGCCCCTATCAAGATTACACCTGGTGTTGTTCCTCCTACGAGCGTCAAAGTAGGAGATGTAAAGATAATGGTCGCATTTGGCGAGCGCGGATAAGGGGACAACAGTGCAGGCGCGGGGCTGGACATCGGGGCAAATGTGCCCCCTAATGCCAAATTATTCCCATAAAACGGGGGGAAAATGTTTGCATACGGGAAATAGTTTCTTCCGAAGGGAACAAATGGCGAATAAAATGGATGGCTGATCCATGGAAATCCTAATGACCCAAATGGGAACTGGGCAAATCCTTTTTGGCTGAAGACACAAAAGATACCAACAATGATTATCAAAAACATGGTAAAAATCTTATAAAACTTCATGTTAAACTCTCCTCATTATTATAGAAAGCCGTCAAAGCATGTTTTTTTCATCCTCAATCGCATTATTACTATTATTCCGGCAGGGTCAGGAAAAGTATCAAAAACACCAAAGTGCTGGGCGTAAGATTAAGTGTCCCAAGCGGGGCATACGCTGTTACAGGGGTGGTTGTCTGGGGTAAAACAATAAAGGTTGCAGCCGCAGACCGGCCTATAGTTGAAGGAACGGCAACCAAAGGGGCTATGAGAGGGTTAAAGCCCGTCCCTCCAATAACAGGGGGCGGAGGGAAAAGGGCGGGAAACAGGCCGTATGATGGATACATAAAGCCAAATCCTGCGGGATATCCGGCAAAATAAGGATTTAATGCGAAGGGAAAGAACTGGGCAGAACATGTTGTGTTCAAAGAAAACATCAAAACAGATATTGTCAGTACACATAAAAATAAACTCAAAACATATGATGCTCTCATCTTTTGTCTCCTTCTATTTTAGATCAAAAGTCCTAAGAACATTACCTATCAAAGAAAAGGGAAATTTTATTTTGATTGACTCGCAAAAGGCGGTGAGGGCGGAAAAATCCGCAATCACCCGTTGATTATTTTTTTATATTTCAAATTTTACATCATTTTACATCTTAAATGTATAATAATATTATTATGTCAATTAAATTCTTTTGATAACATTATACATAATCCTGGGATTTTTATCAAGCTGGATTTCCGCTATTTCTTTCATCCTTTTCAATACTCCATCTGTTCCAGCCGCCTGTAACCTAATAATACAGGGGCAACGCCTACAACAACCGTGGCTGCCACTGTTATTATCCATGCAATGGCTTTCATGGAACGAAAGGTCCTTAGCGGGATGGAGCCTTGTACCTCATAGCTATAGACAGGGGCTGCAAAGGCGCCTATCATGGCGATGGAATAAAACAGGGCGATGATCAGGTTCAGCGTCCCCCCAAAACCTGAAACGATCTTGGCTGTATTGTCCTCTTTGAAATTGGGATATATGGAACCCAAACCTATTGACAGGCCCACAAGTCCAAAACTGGCAAGCCCTGCGATTCCGCAGGAGACATAAGTCATGGACCGGCTTGTCTCCAGGATGACATTTGTGGCATATATCAAAGACTCGCTCATCAGCAGTATGCCCAAGAGGTTTATCACAAACTTTTGAAAGATCAACCTGCGGAAGGTTATAGGGGCAAGGCCGAGCACCCATATCTTATTCCCCTCAAGGCTCATCAAAGGGAAAAGGAACCTGACTGTAAGGGATGCAAGGACGAGCAAGGTCGCCATGAGATTCAGGAAAGTAATAGACACCCTCCAGAATGGATTGACTGCCTCTGTGGGTATGTTCCGCAGGTTAAAGATATATATCCCCAGTATGCTGAAATAGATCAAAAACTGGGACCACTGGCCAGGGTCTCTGAGGAATATCTTTATGTCTTTTATAACCATAGCCAAAGTCGATCTTGGCAGAAAAGCAATCATTTGAGCCATGCGGTTTATGATGCCCTTCTCAACCGGATACCTGCGATCCTTCCTACCTCCCCTTGAGGCTGCCCATCCTGAAAAAAACGCCCTTTGGGCGATGAACCAGTCGATCTGGAGGACAAACAGTGTGGTGATGGCAAAGGACATAAAATAAAACGCTGCATCCCTAAACCTGCTAACACTTGAGCAGATAATAGATCTGGATATCCAGCAGCCAGGGAAAAGCGGGTGCCTTAAAAAACGCAGATGCTGCAAGAGCTCGTTCATGACAAAATCTATCTCCGTCCTTGCAGAGAATGCGGGCCTGATATTTATCTTGTAGGCCCAATAGATGCCAGCAAGCACCGCTAATACGATGGCGATGATCACATATTTCATCTTCTGAAAATCCAGAAAACTCATAAATATCAGGATGATAAGGGCTGCCAGGGCCGTCGGCAAAATCAGAAAAGGGATAAAATAGAAGGGAATCGTGACATAAAACCAAAAAGGCACCTGTTTTATAATCGCATAAGCGATTATAAAAGGCACTCCCAGAAACAGAAACGCCCAGGAGCTGAAGAACACGGACTGAAAAAACCTGTAAAAGAATATCACCGTGTCCTGTATGGGTTTTGAAAACAGAAAATCCACCTCACGGGATGTATAAAAGGTGACATAACAGACGATGACGCTGCTTAATGCAAGCATTACAAAAAGGGCTGCAAAGAAGAGATATATCGTCTCATCCATAAGGATAGAACCCACAAAAGGAAAGCGGTTTAAAAACCTGAAGCCCCTATGGAATAAGATCAAAGCGCCTATCCAAAAAAGGCACATAAAGGCCAGGATAAAGGAAACCTTAAGCATAGGCTCTTCCTTTATCCTTGCGATATTATTCCTGAGCATCCAGACTTGTGACTTTGCAATGGCCCTCAAACCATCCATTTTATCATCCCGTTATCCATAGGAAAATTGTCTTAAAACGACCCGTTTTGCTATTCTTCAGCAGTTATCTTTAAAAACACATCCTCCAGCCTGACAGAGTCTTCAACGCCCATTTTAATCTCATCAACCGTTCCGAGGCTTATCAATCTCCCGTTGTGTATGATGCCTACGCGGTCAGCGATCTCTTCCGCAAGGCTGAGTGTATGTGTAGCCATGAATATGGCCGTGCCCTGGCGTGAGCGTTCCTTCAGGATATCCTTGACCAGGCGGACGCTCCTTGGATCAAGCCCCACCATAGGCTCATCTATCACTATCAACCTTGGGTCATGCAGAAGGGCCGAACAGATAACCACCTTCTGCTTCATCCCGTGGGAATAATTCTCCATAAGCATATCCCCGTAATCCTGCATACTAAAGAGGCCGAGGAGTCGCTCTATCTCCTTTTGATAATGCTGCCTATCAATGTTATACAGCTCCCCTGTGAAATAAAGGAATTCCCTGCCTGTCAGTTTTTCATAAACATAGGGCACGTCAGGCACATAGCTGATGAGCCTTTTTGCCTCGATGGCCTTTGATGTCATCGAATACCCCCCCACAAACACACTCCCCTGGGTCGGCCTCAAAAGCCCGGCTATGATCTTTATGGTCGTGGTCTTGCCTGCCCCGTTCGGCCCCAAAAAGGCAAAGAACTCCCCTTCAGGGATGCTCAGGGTAAGGTTGTCCACCGCCACTGTATTTCCGAATTTTTTGGTAAGTTCCTTAATCTCGATCAACGAAATCCCTCGATACACTGGCTTCCAGCACCTCTATCTTTATCTTTCCCAGTGTCATTGCTAGCCTTGCCTGAGAGGACAGATCCCCTGACACAAGCTCGATGTGCGTCGCGTCGGCCACAGGCTGCCCGAATGTGGGGTCAAGATGCACCCATTCGCCCACATATACCTTAGGCCAGGCATGATAATAAAACCCGTCCTCCAAAAAAACAAGCCCTGCGCAGATATCGGCGGGTATTCCGCAAGACCTTGCAAGCGCCACAAAAAGCGTTGCATGCTCATTGCAGTCCCCTTGCCTGTGCAAGAGAACCGATGTGGCGACAGGTATCCCTGCGCAGAATGTCTTTTCAATATTCTTGTTCACCCATTCACCGATCCTTGTTGCAGCAAGCCAGATGTTGGTCTCTTTGCCTATGATATCAATGGCCATTGACCTTATTTCAGGGTCATCGCTTTGCACCCACATAGAGGCATCAAGAAAAAGGCTGTATTCCTTCCCCTCGTAAGGCAAGGACATGGCCGCATCCTTATCAGGGAAAACCGCCTGAATTTCCAGTATCCCCTCGCCTTGATCCGCAACCCTTTGCCTTTTCCCGTCAAAGTTGAAGTCATCAAGGTCAACGCCTGAAATCCTTATCCTCATAAATCCGACAGAACGGGGATTATTGCTTATGCCTCTATTGGTTTTCACTGCGAAATCTGAAAGCATGTCCGCCCTTTTGCCAGTATCCTCTACCATATATTGATCTATCCTCTCCTTTGTATCCACCCGCATCAACCAGCCATTCGCTGTTTCCTCCCTTACCACTCGGCCCTTATCGTCTATCCATGATCTTGAGACCAGCCCCCCGAATCTTGTCTCCAATACAAGATAGTTATCCTCCATGCCGGTCACCTCCACAGTAGTTGGCTCAGCAGTCAGCGTGAGGGGATTAAAGATATGCAATTCATAAGAGTCACCTACCTTAAGCCCCCTTCCCCTGTAAATGGACAAGATGCTGTTTTCAAGAAAGAGGTCATCCGCTGCCTCAAAAATCCTTTTGTATCTTGTCTTATCTTGCATTACCTCGACAAGCAGATGGTCGCCTATCCTCTTCCCTGTCAGGTTTATGCCTGCCATGCCGGATATCATTGCCTCGAATTTAAGAAGGCGAAATGTCCCGTCAAGCATCTGAACAGAATTAAACCTTATATCCTTCGGTTGTCCGAACATTGTAAAACGAAGAAAGGAATCAGCCTTGACCAGATACCCCTTCCCTTCCCTCTTTTTATAGGCATACGGCCCGATAGACGTGTGCATATAGCCTGCCCATTGACCTCCGACAAATATGCTCTTCCAGGTATCCACCTCAAGATCCTGTGGTATGAGATTTCTGAAGTTGGCCTCAACCCCCTTTTCCCTCAAAAACCCCTCCCTTTTTATCAACAGGAACATCATAGCCACCCAGGATATAACTATCAGGATGTTCATGGAAACCGTTAGTATGCGCCCCTTTTTCAAACGGTAACCTCTCCTATCCACCTCAAATAATCAGGGTTGCCATCTTCTATCTCAAGGACGATTATCTCAGGGACCTCGTAAGCATGAAGAACCTTGATCCTTTTTATCACATCATCAACCAATGAGGGTTTTGTCTTCATAAGAAGCAGGGATTCTGTGTCTGACTCCATCTTCCCTTTCCACCAATACCTGCTTGAGATGCCATGGATGATATTCACACAGGCGACCAGCCTTTCCTCAAGCAATCTTCCGCTAAGTCTTTCTGCCTCTTTTTCCTGACACGTACTCATGATAAGCTTCATATTAATCCTCCCTCCTGCAAAATCTAAAATTGGATGAATCAGAAATTTGGAAACTCGATAGTCAGGATAGTTTTAAGAAACCTGTTGCATTTTAGACTGTCTGTAAAATCGAATATTATCTAAAGATACAAAATGAGTTTCCAAATTTCTGATGAATGGTGTATTAATAGGAATTTTACGACAAACCGCTGGGATCTTCAAAAAAGAGAACAATCAAAAAAAGAGAATGGTTTACCTCTATCGTAATTCTTGATATATTTATCATAATTTTTAAAGTCAACAATACGAGATCATCGAAAACCGGAGGTGAGAAATGCCGGCAGCAGAAAAGATTGCAAGGTTTATAGAAAAATCAAGCTGGATTAGAAAGATGTTTGAAGAAGGCGCCATACTCAAGGCCAAATATGGGGCAGAAAATGTGTATGACTTCAGCCTTGGAAACCCTAATCTGGACCCGCCTCAGGTCTTTACTGAGACCCTGATCAAATGCATCACGGAAAAGACGCCCATGAAACACGGATATATGCCCAATGCGGGTTATCCGGAAGTAAGAAGGAGTGTGGCAAGACATCTCAAGGGGGAACAGGGTATCGATCTGACCGAAAATGAGATCATTATGACCTGCGGGGCAGGGGGAGGCCTGAATGTGATCTTCAAGGCCATACTTAATCCTGGCGATATCGTCCTTTGCCCTGCTCCCTATTTTGTAGAATATGAATTTTACGCTGACAACCACGGAGGCAGGATCGAGACAGCGCCTTGTCTGAAAGACTTTGACCTGGACATAGATGGACTTGCGTCAAGGGTAACGCCAAAGACCTCTGCCGTGCTTATAAATTCCCCAAACAATCCGACAGGCCGGGTCTACCCTGAAAAAACCATTGATAACCTTGTGGATATGCTCAGACAAAAGAACAAGGAGACAGGCAGGGCTATATATCTTGTGAGCGACGAGCCGTACCGCAAGATTGCATACGACGGGGTGAAAGTGCCCTCAATCCTTGCTGCTTATGAAAACAGCATCATGGTTACCTCTTATTCGAAAGACCTTTCCATCGCGGGAGAAAGGATCGGTTTCATAGCGCTAAACCCGAAGGCAGATGACGCAAAGACACTTATCAGCGTCATGGTTCTCGCAAACAGGATCCTGGGGTTTGTCAATGCCCCTGCCTCCATGCAGAAGGCGGTTGGAAGGCTTCAGGGCATTTCCGTTGACGCCCGCATTTATCAAAGGAAAAGGGATATGCTATGTGACGGCCTGAAATCCATCGGATATGAATTTTTAAGGCCTCAGGGGGCATTTTATCTGTTTCCCAGATCCCCGATAGGGGATGAGACAGAATTCTGCAAGCGTCTGCTTGGGGAAAAAATCCTTGCAGTCCCAGGAAAGGGCTTTGGCGCGCCAGGATACTTCAGGCTCTCTTACTGCGTGGACGATTCAACCATTGAAAGGTCTATCCCTGCATTCAAAAGGGCATGGGAAAGTGTTTCAGGGCAAAGATAAACATGGCAAAGATAAACAGTGTATGTCTGTAAAAAAATGGCGCATAGGCACATCAGGCTGGTCATACAAACATTGGGAGGGCAGGTTCTATCCCTATGGATTAAAGGCCGCTGAATGGCTTCCCTATTATTGCGACCGCTTCGATACGGTCGAGGTAAACTCCTCATTCTACCGCCTCCCGTTTAAGGGTATGATAACAGGATGGCTGAAGAAGACGCCACCTGATTTTGGTTTTGTAATCAAAGGCAGCCGAAGGGTGACTCATTTTCTAAAACTCCATAATATCCAAGAGCCTTTAAAGGCGCTTTTTGAAAGATTGGAACCGCTAAGAGAAAAGATACTGTGCATACTATGGCAGCTTCCGCCATCCATGAAACTGGATCTTGCATCGCTGGAGGGATTCCTTCGGCAACTGCCTGATACATACCGTTATGCCATTGAATTTCGCCATGCTTCGTGGATTGAAAAATGCACATTCCAATTGCTCGAAAGATATCAGTCCGCCCACTGCATACTGAGCGCCCCTGGACTTCCATGCAATACGGCCATCACCACTGATTTCGCCTATATACGGTTCCATGGGATCAACCGCTGGTACAATTATGAATATACACAGGATGACCTTTTCTGGTGGAGGGATCAGATACAGAGGATCGGCGAGTCAGTTGAAAGGGTGCTTGCATATTTCAATAACGATTTTGACGCCTATGCAGTCAATAATGCCTTGAGCTTGAAGGATCTTCTTGAAAATAGTTGAAAACAAAAAAGATGAGAAAGGAAATCATCATATCTTACATCATTACCTGCCCTGAACAAGAGGCAAGCGCCAAGGCTGAGGCAATGGCCCTTGAGCAAAGCGTGGAGCTTCCCAGAGAGGCGATTAAAGACCCCTGCGTAGCTAGGGCAAGCATACCTGACATAATCGAACTGTCGCCCCTTTCCGTGTTTCCAAACGGGCTTGCTCAATACAGGCTTCGCCTTGCATTTTCTGCCGCTCTTGCGGGGAGGGATATCCCGCAATTCTTAAACATCCTCTTCGGCAACGTATCACTGCAAAGGGGTATCTTCATAGAATCTATGGATCTGCCTGACGAGATATTGTCGTTATTCCCTGGGCCAGCCCATGGAATAAAAGGGATAAGGGATGCCTGCGGAGTCCATGAAGGGGCACTCCTTTGCTCCGTTCTGAAACCGGCAGGCACATCCACCAATAAACTTGCAGAAACCGCAGGGGAATTTGCAAATGCAGGCGTACCATTCATAAAAGACGATCACGGGATAGCGGATCAAACTTCGAGCCCTTTTGCCGAACGCGTCAGGCGCGTGCAGGCTGCGATAAAAAGATCAGGCTCAAAAACCATCTATCTCCCAAACATCACCGGCCCCCATGAAACGCTGGAGGAAAAGATCGCCATCGCATTCAATGAAGGGATAAAGGGGTTCCTTGTGAGCCCCTTCCTGACAGGGCTTGACACATTCCGCTATCTAAGGGAGAGATACCCTGTTCTCTGGATGGCCCATCCGGCATTTTCAGGCACATTCTTCTGTGACAGGCAGCATGGGTTCAAACCCGGGCTGCTGCTGGGAACCATCCTGCGCCTTCTTGGGGCCGACATGGTCATATATCCCGATGCAGGGGGGAGATTCACCTTCACAAGGGATGAATGCAGCGAAATAGCAGACGGCCTGAGGAAAGGATTTGAGACCAGATTCAAACCTGCGATGCCTGTGCCTGCTGGAGGAATATCCAAATCAAAGGCGCCAAGGGTTTTGGAATTCTATGGGACTGATGTCATGCTCCTTATCGGAGGAAGCATCTTTACCCATAAGGATGGCCTCAAAACATCTACAAGCAGGCTGATGGATAAACTAAATAAACCAAGTAGACATATCCCGGAAAAAGGGATTGGCCAAGGCGGGGTTTATGTTCAGACAAATCCCGGGATATGGGAAGGGATAAAAAGTTCTCCATATAAACCCGAATGGACGGGTTTCAAGGGGATAACCAGGACCGAACTCTATGTGCCAAAAGGAAGTGAGGCAAGTTTTGATGTGCGTTACTTCGAGATCGAACCGGGCGGGTATTCAAGTTTTGAAAAACACAGGCACGTCCACCTGGTGATAGGCGCAAGGGGAACAGGAGAAATAAGGATACTTGATAAATGGCAGCATCTCCCCACTAATGCCATAGCATTTGTGCCCCAAGGATGTCCTCACCAGCTCAGAAACCAGGGCCCGGATGTATTTGGATTCTATTGTATTGTAGACCATATAAGGGACGACCCTGTAGAACTATATACCCAATAAGGCGCATGCGTTTCGATACAGGATGTCTTCCTTTGCCTTCTCAGGGATGGGGAGGGATGATATCTTTTCCAGCTCATCGGCCTGGGGCTTCCATGGTGAATCCGTAGCAAAAAGTATCCTGTCAAAGCCATGCATGCTCATGATCCTGACAAACCTGTCTTTTTCCATATAGTCTATCACATAGGAGGTATCAAAAAATACATCCCTTCCTACCAGGCATCTTTCAACATCATCCCAGCAATCATACCCGCCTAAATGGGCAGCTATCATCTTAATCTTTGGAAAACTGTCAAGTACCCTGGCCAGCCTTTGTGGCGTTGCGTGCACAGGGGGATATAATCCGATGTCAACACCTGCATGGAACAACACAAACATATCGTTTTCAACCAAACATTCATATATGGGGAATACGGACTCATCATCAGGATAAAACTTCTGATAATCGGGGTGGAGCTTGATCCCCTTTATTCCCATACCCTTTATGCGCCTGATCTCTTCGTCAAAATCCTCAAAATGCGGATGTATCGTCCCAAAAGAGATTATCCTGTCGTCTTCGATCTGCCTGGCCCAATTATTTATGGACCTTACCTGTGAAGGTTTGGTGGCTATAGGCTGGTTTATGGAAAATGAAATCCCTGCAATATCCATAGACCTCCTGAGATCATAGACAGTGCCATTTAAAAATGCCTCTGCATTGGCCTCTTTTGCCAGAAATCCTACGGTCTTTTCAGCGATATCGTCAGGGAAGACATGTACATGCATATCTATAGCCTTCAATTCTCAAACCCATCCTCTCAAAGGCAACCAAACAATCAAAGGTTTTCAGATTATTATTATATTATAATAATAGCTAATATCAATCCTTTCCAGTGCTTGGAAATAATATCAATCCTTTTTAAACCTTGGAAATAAAATATAAGAAAGTTTTCCCAATATCCACAATATCTCCTTGAAAAACAAGCCAAACGGCAAGGGGGATGTCACATGCTCAATCCTTCCGTCCCTTATTGACTGTATGATGGAATCAACCGACCTTTCTTCAACATATATATAAGAATATGTAGTGCCAAAATCGCTTGCGCGATGCGCATCAGAGCAGCAGATCAACGGCAGGCTGAACCTTTTTGCGATTTTTACGGCCTTCCGGTTTGGATTAAAAAAACGTGTGTAGAAATGACAATACTCTATCGCATCAAAGCAGTCTATATTCTCTATGAGCATTTTCCCAAGGCTTATAGAGCTTTTATAAAAAGGATGCGGGGCAATAATTAAAGCGCCTGGGAAAATGCTCCTGTAATACCTTATCCCGTCAAAACTCGAAATCCCCATACAATGCTGACAGTTAAGCAGCAGGACATGATACCCGTTAATGGATATTTCTGTTCCAGGGATAAGCATGACCCCCTTCTCCTTAGCATAATTCCATATATCAGCATCATAATAAAGGTAATCGTGATATGTAAAAGAGAGGCAGTCAAAACCCTTATCCGAGGCCAAGTCTACGAATTCCCTGGGGCTCAGCATCCCCTGGGTCTTTGGTTCATAGGGGGTATCCCCTATTACATGGGTGTGCAAATCGCATTTGAGTCTGATTAAGCGATCCTGTCCTGAATCATTCAATTTTATCACCCCTGAGAAGACATCATATGCCTGGTGTTTTTAAGAATCTACGGCCGGCCTTCGTCCTGGCCTTCATCGGAGTGAGGACTTTTTGCGGGTTCTTCATGTTTTTTTGCCCTTAAAACCAGATCGGTGCGCAGATGAAGCTCTTTTAACTGGGCATGATCAGGCTCAGATGGAGCACCGGTCATAAGACACACAGCCTTCTGTGTCTTTGGAAAGGCAATAACCTCCCGGATAGAATCCGCTCCGGCCAATATTGCCAGCAGCCTGTCCAATCCCAGGGCTATTCCGCCATGAGGAGGGGCGCCATATTCAAGGGCATCCAGAAGGAAACCGAATTTTTTGCGCGCATCAGAAGGCTTTATAGACAGGCAGTCAAATACCCTTTTCTGGAGGTCGGACCTGTGGATCCTTATGCTGCCTCCGCCTATCTCCTGTCCATTCAAGACAATATCATACGACATGGCCCTTACCCTGTCAGGGGCATGTTCCAGAAGCTCGATATCTTCATCTGCCGGAGATGTAAATGGGTGATGCATCGCAACATACCTTCCCATTTCTTCATCGAACTCAAACATGGGAAAGTCGGTTACCCAGACAAAGGCAAGCCGGTCACGGGGAATCAGGTCTAATCTCCTGCCCAGGATAAGGCGCAGGCGGCCGAGAGACTCGGCTACTATTTTGGGCCTGTCAGCCACAAACAATAGAACGTCCCCTTCTTCTCCCCCCATCCTTTTTAAAATCGAATCCAACTGTGACTGCGTAAAAAATTTCTTTATCGGGGATTGCAACTCCCCTGAAGCGATCTTTATCCAGGCAAGGCCTTGTGCCCCAAATGGCCTGATCTTTTCAAGGAGACCATCCAGTTCCGTCCTGCTCATGATAGCAGCCCCTTTTGCATTTATTCCCTTTACATGTCCGCCTTTTGCCACAGTCTGGGCAAATATCTTGAATCCCGAGTCCGCCACAAGACCGGATATATCTGTCAATTCCATACCAAACCTTATGTCGGGCGCATCCAAGCCAAAACGGTCTATGGCCTCCCTGTATGTTAGGCAGGGAAAAGGCCTGTCAAATTTAATGCCTTTTCCCAGCGAAAAGATAAGCTTGAGCAGACGCTCTATTATTCCCATGATGTCCTTCCTGTCCACAAAGGACATCTCCATATCAAGCTGCGTGAATTCAGGCTGGCGGTCCGCCCGCAGGTCTTCGTCCCTGAAACATTTTACGATCTGAAAGTACCTGTCATACCCGGAGACCATCAATATCTGCTTGAATATCTGGGGGGACTGCGGAAGGGCATAGAAATTTCCGGGGTTAAGCCTGCTTGGCACAAGATAATCCCTGGCGCCTTCAGGGGTGCTCTTGGTCAGAAAAGGGGTCTCGATCTCAAGAAAGCCCATTCCGGATAGCTCGGAACGTATAGTCTGATATACCCTGTGCCGCAGGGAAAGATTGTGCTGCATCTGCGGCCTTCTAAGATCAAGGTAACGGTATCTGAGGCGCAGTTCTTCCCCAACATTGATATTGTCCTCGATAGCAATAGGAGGCACCTTGGATTTATTCAATATCTTGAGTTCATTTGCCATAACCTCTATCTTGCCTGTAGGTATCTTTGGATTGGCCATACCTTCCGGCCTCAGGCGGACCTTGCCCTGTATTGCGATAACATACTCCGGCTTCAGGTTCCTGGCCTTTTCATGACAATCCTTGTCCCATTCAGGGTTGAAAACAACCTGGGTAATCCCTTCCCTGTCCCTCAGGTCAATAAAAATGACCCCGCCATGGTCCCTCCTCGTATGGACCCATCCCATTAAATTAATTTCTTTATCTATGTCTGTTTCCCTTAATGCAGCGCAGCTACATTGCCTCTTCCAGTCCCCCAGGTTATCCAACTTTATCCCTGACAATGATATTCCTCCTTGATAATCATTCTATAACCACAGCTATCAAAACAGCCAAAAATTAATCGCCGTTTGACGCGGCGACTTTTTACAAATCCATCACTTTCTACATTGCTTGCAAATCCGAAATATGAAGTATATGGCATGAAATGTTATTTAATGATAACAATAATAACATTAAATAGCAATAAGATTCGGTTTTAACCCGAATGGCTATGAGCAGTTGTATGAATGAGAGGATGTATCTTTTTGGGATTATTTGTTAATTATATCAATAAGATATATGGTGCCGAAGAGGGGACTCGAACCCCTACGGGAATCCCCACTGCCCCCTCAAGACAGCGTGTCTGCCAGTTCCACCACTTCGGCACTCAATGTCTTTTCTATTTTATAGCATTTCTTGCGATTATAATCAATAGCAAGCATAGGCACTGTCAAATGGCGGGCATAGACCCAAAATTCCATTTTGACCTCATCCTTTTAAACCTTGGTATATGCAGGCTAATTGTTTTGAAACTGAAGGGTATAGAGTCTGTGATAGGCGCCCTTTTTTGCCAAAAGCTCCTTGTGGGTGCCCATCTCAACGATCCTGCCTGCATCAAGCACAATGATCCTGTCGGCGTGCTGAATCGTGGAAAGGCGGTGAGCGATCACAAAAGTGGTGCGGTTCTGCATCAGGTTTTCCAGCGCCCTTTGAACAACCCTTTCGGACTCCGTATCCAGGGCGGAAGTGGCTTCGTCAAGAATCAGTATAGGGGGGTTTTTCAGTATGGCCCTGGCAATGGAAAGCCTTTGTTTCTGTCCGCCTGAGAGCCTGACCCCTTTTTCTCCGATAACCGTGTGATATCCATGAGGGAGGTGGGTTATAAAACGGTGGGCGTAGGCAGCGCGGGCTGCGGCCTCGATCTCTTTCTGAGATGCCTCCATATAGCCATAAGCTATGTTATTTCGCACGGTGTCGTTAAAAAGTATGGTCTCCTGTGTGACAAGGCCGATCTGCCTTCTCAATGATGCAAGGTCCGCATCCTTTATATCCTGGCCATCTATCAATATCACTCCGGATGTGGCGTCATAAAACCTTGGCAGGAGATTAACCAGTGTGGTCTTGCCCACGCCGCTCTCCCCTACAAAGGCAACGATTTCCCCCTTTTTAACCACAAAATCAATCCCTTCAAGCACGTTCTTTTCTTCGTATCTGAATTCTATACCTTTATATGTTATCTGTTTCTCTAAAGGCATCAGCTCCGGAGCGCCAGGCAGGGATACGATGTCAGGCTTGGTGTCAAGTATCTCGAACACCCTGTCCGCCCCTGCAAGGCCCTGTTGTATCGAATTGTTTACACCTGTAAGTTTTTTGATAGGGGCATACATCATGAGCAATGCTGTGACAAAGGCAAAAAATGTTCCTGTTGTGATCTGCCCTCGAAGCACCTGGTTGCCGCCGAACCATAGAATCAATGCAAGCCCGCAAGCGCCAAGAAACTCCATAAGGGGGGACGAGAGCGATATGACACGCACGGCCCTCATTAATTCATTAAAATACGCCTTGTTAGTATTTTTATACCTCTCAACCTCTCTATCCTCCATCATGAATGCCTTGACAATGGGAGCGCCTGTGATTGTCTCATGAAGCACGATCGTCAAATCCGATACCCTCTCCTGGGCATTCCAGGTTATCTTGCGAAGCTTTTTGCCAAGGCGGTCTATGAGAATGCCGATAAAAGGGAGGACTATAATGGCGATCAATGTCCACCTCCAGTTTAGATAAAAAAGCACGCACAGAAACCCTATAATATTAAGCGGCTCCCTGATAAGGCTCGCAATGGCATCCGATACGGTGCCCTGCACCAGGGACACATCCTGGTTAATTCGCGCCATCAGCATCCCTGTTGATTTTTTCGCAAAAAATTTCAAAGAAAGCCTGTGTATATGCTCAAACACCATGTTCCTGAGATTCATGACAACCTGCTGTCCGATATAATTCATGAGATAGTGCTGGGCATATTCAAACGCCCCCTTCATGAAATAGAGGACGAGTATAGCCAGGGGTATGACCTGGAGCATAATCCATCTCTTCTGGACGAAGATATCATCCATTAGAGGCTTTACCATCAAGGCAATGCCTGAATTAAGACCTGCGGTGAATACCATGCAGAGGATGGCCCATATAAGCCTCTTTGTATAAGGCCTGACCATCTTCAAAAGGCGTTTAAAGTTTTCCATTGTGCTGATCCAAAATCTTCTGAATAAGGCGGGAAGTGGAGAAATTCTCCGCAAGCTCTACAAGACGAATTTGACCACCATAGGCATCGACTATGTCCGATCCAACCACCTGGTCCTTGCTGTAATCAGAGCCTTTAACCAGGATATCCGGTTTTAGCTGTTTTATAAGCTCCAATGGGGTATCTTCATCAAATAGGGTAAGATAATCCACGCAGCTTAATGACGCAAGTATATGGGCCCTTTCCTCTTCTCCCAGACATGGACGGGAAGGGCCTTTAAGCCTTCTTACAGACTCATCGGTGTTTAAACCCACCATAAGAATGTCTCCGAAGGATTTCGCCTCATGCAGCAGCTTTATATGCCCAAAATGAATAAGGTCGAAGCACCCGTTTGTAAACACGACCTTCTCCCCTCTCTGCCTGTGAGCTGCAATCAATCTGGCCAGGGCCGCACGGTCTCTAATTATCTTGCTTGACATGATATATCCGCTGTCAAGATAGGCAAGTATCTCTGCCTGAGTGGCTGTAGCAGTGCCGACCTTGCCGACTACGACGCCTGCCGCAAGGTTGGCGACCTCCGCTGCCTTTACAAGCTCCGTGCCTGTTGCCAGACAAAGGGTTATGGCGGCCACTACGGTATCCCCTGCCCCTGAAACATCATAGACCTCCCTCGCCTTTGTATGAATCAGGCGGGGCTCATCCCCTGGCGAAAAGACACACATACCCTCCGGCCCAAGGGTAATGACAAGACTTTTGAGATCAAGCTCTTTGATCATATTCTGACCGATTCCCTTGATATCCCAATCTTTATTATTTTCCAAACCCATCCCCTGTATAGCCTCTTTTTTGTTGGGGGTTATGAGACCGGCTCCCCTGTATCTTTTATAATTAACACCCTTAGGATCTATGATCACCCTGATGCCTTTCTCCCTTCCAAGAGATATTGCCTTCTCCAGAAATGACTCGGTCAAAAGCCCTTTGCCGTAGTCGGACAAGACAATAGCATGCCATCTTTCTATTCCTTTCCTGACATAATCAAAAAGGATACCCTCCTGCTGATTTGTTATGGGCTTTCTAGTCTCCCTGTCTATGCGCACCACCTGCTGATTGACCGCAACCACCCTTGTCTTTTTTGTTGTAAGACGGCCAGGGTCCCTGATTAAGCACTCATGGCCAGCCCCAAGGGCATCTATCTGGTCAAGCAGCCATTGGGCGCCTGAGTCATCGCCAATAACGCCTGCCACATCTACATTACCTCCAAGGGCCGCCAGATTTGCTATCACATTTCCGGCCCCGCCCAGAGTCCTTGCCTCGCGCAGGACATTCACCACCTGAACAGGCGCCTCAGGAGAAACCCTGTCCACACTGCCCCAAAGATACTCATCTATCATAAGGTCTCCAAGCACCAGAATCCGTGCACATGAAAACCTTGAAAATATATCCGTCAACAGATCAATATTCATATATGTCTTCCTTATGCTTGAGCCCCTTTATCTTTTTACTATCGGGAAACGGTATTATTCAATATCAGTTTAGACCAATGGCCGAAGAGTCATCTAAAACGATTGAAGTATTGATAAAAAATCTGGGAAGGATGTGTTGACACACTCCCAGTCTTCCACAACCACCCCTTCTTCTGATATAAGGCCTGCAACAGCCATGGTCATGGCTACACGGTGATCCCCATGGCTGGAGCATAATCCGCCTTTTAATCTCATGCCTCCCCTTATCAACATCCCGTCCTCCATCTCCTCCACATCAGCGCCTATATTGCGAAGCTCTGCAGCCATGGTCGCTATGCGGTCGGATTCCTTCACCCTCAGCTCATACGCCCCCCTTATCAGGGTATCCCCCTCTGCCTGAGTAGCGGCCAGGAAAAAGACAGGAAATTCATCTATCATGCGGGGGACATCCTCCCCTGTAATATTTATGCCTCGAAGACCCGAGGATATGCAGCGCAGGTCTGCGACAGGCTCGCCTGACTCCATACGCTCATCCAGTATCTCTATCCTGCCGCCCATCCTTTGCAGGATTTCCAGAAGGCCCGCCCTTGTGGGGTTGATCCCCAAACCCTTTATGACAATATCAGAGCCCTTGCTGATCAGCGCGGCGACGATAAAAAAGGCGGCGGCGGAGAAATCCCCAGGCACCTTATACGAACAACCCGAAAATTCCCTTACACCTTCCACAGAGGCTGTAAGGTTTTCAGATCTGCATGGCAGGCCAAAAAACCTGAGCATCCTCTCCGTATGATCCCTTGAAAGGTCAGGCTCTTTTACATCACACCTGCCGTCTGCCCAGAGTCCGGCAAGCAGTATGGCAGACTTTACCTGAGCGCTCGCATGAGGGGATTGGTAGCTTATCGGTTTCAATCTGCCCCCCTTTATTGCAATGGGAGGCAATGAATCCCCTGCCCTGGCCCAGATCCTCGCCCCCATATGGCACAGAGGCTTTATAATCCTTCCCATCGGCCTCTTCCGCAAAGATGCATCGCCGGTCAGAACGGTGAAAAAAGGCTGCGCAGCCAATATCCCGGAGATAAGCCTTATGGTAGTTCCGGAATTTCCCGCATCCAGGCAGTTATCCGGCTCATGAAGGCCATCCATTCCTTTTCCATGGACGACGAGGCTCTCAGCGCCTGTTTTTTCAATCCTTATGCCAAGCGAATCCAGAATCTTCAGGGTGCTAAGGCAATCCTCAGCCATGAGGAAACCTTCAACCCTTGTCTCACCCTTTGCCAAGGCGCCCAACATGGCGATCCTGTGAGAGATGGATTTATCGCCTGGCACCCTGATCGTGCCATGAAGACCCTTCTTGGGGGATATATTAATACTGCTCATTTATCTTTAACCTTATATGCGAAATAATCTGATTTCTGAATCAGAGCTCTGGCCGGCCTCACTCATCTTTTGTATCCGCAACGGGATAAGACCCAAGGACCTTAAGGAAGATGCACTGCTCTTCCAACTCGTCCAATGCCTGCCTTGTCTTCTCATCCTCCATGTGACCTATGAAATCCACAAAAAAGATATACTCCCAGGGCTGTTTCTTGGTTGGACGAGACTCGATCTTGGTGAGGTTTATCCCCTTCTCAGCAAAAGGCTTAAGCATGTGATAAAGCGCCCCTATCCTGTCTTTTATGGAAAAGATGATGGATGTCTTGTCCCTTCCGGTCTTTGGGCTAAGATTATGACCTATCACCAGAAACCTGGTGTAATTCTGGAGCATGTCCTCAATCCTGGAACATAATATATTCAGATCATATATATTCGCTGCAAGCTCGCTTGCAATAGCCCCCGCCTTTGGATCTTGACAGGCCAATTCCGCGGCCCTGGCAGTGCTTGAAACCTCCGTAATCTGACAGAAGGGGAGATTCTCCCTCAACCATGCGCGGGACTGCGCCACCGCCTGAGGATGGGAAAAAATCCTTTCGATCTCTGAAAGACTGGCGGACCTGGAAAGCAGGTTGTGATGTACCTCCATCATCACTTCCGCACATATCTTGAGATCGGATGAGACAAACATATCCAGGGTGTGGCTGACCACCCCCTCTGATGTATTTTCAACAGGCACTACGCCATAATCTGCCCTCCCCCTTTCAACCTCGCTGAAAATGGTCTCTATACTCTTCACCGGCACAAGCCCCGTTGAAGAGCCAAATTTTTTCATGGCTGCCATATGGGTAAATGTCGCCTCCGGCCCCAAATAGACAACACTAATAGGCTTTTCCAGTGAAAGACAGGCAGACATGATCTCCCTGAATACAGGTCTAACAGCCATCGAAGGGAAACTGCCTGGATTCAGCCTCTGAAGATTTCTGAGTATCTCTTCCTCCCTCGCAGGATCGTGATATTCCCTGTGTGTCTCCTGTTTTATCCTGGCTATCTGTTTTACAATGTTTGCCCTATCATTAAGTATCTGCAATATCTGCCTGTCCAGCTTATCAATATTTTCCCTTAGTTCTTCCAGATTCATCTCATCATCTTCCTTACAAGAAACAGTTTTCTTTATGTAATCCTTCCAATATCATTTGCAGTCAAAACTCCTGCATTAATCATTTATCAGGCTATGCCCAAAGGGACATACAATCTTATATCAGTTCTGTTTTGCGATTGCAACGTTTTTATAACAAACCCCTGTAAGATATAACTGCTTGACCCTTCGCTGCTTCTTGAAACATGTATTAGTTCCGGTCTCTCGTTCCTCGAACTCGGGACTAATCCTCAATTTGTTCTTCAGATGCCAAGCCTGGTTCTTTAGATTGACAGTGAAATGGAATCGGTTTATATTTATAAAATCAAATCGGCATCTAAATCTATACCCTTGTAAAAGATGATGGATTCATAAAAGATATTTTTTATAAAATGTTCAAAAAAACCTTTTGGCTTATTATATTCATATTATCAACCTTGTGTTCCTATCTGTGCGCCAATTCGACTATTATTTATCTAAAAAAGATTTGGGACGCGCCTTTGCCAAATACATCCATGAAAAATGCTGCGAAGGAAAAAACCGCAAAGCAAGGGAAAAATATGGAAGAATATTACAGCATTATTGTTAAAAGAGACCTTTTGCAGGTAAATCCCCCTCATGAAGAAAAGACAAAAGCAGGCAAAAAGGATGAAGAAAAGGTGGCTCCTATTACGGATCTGAATCTCAAATTGCTGGGGACCGCAGTTGGCAAAGGGATTGTGCCCTACGCTATAATTAAGGATTTGAAGACTCAAAAACAAAATATCTATTTGGAGGGAGATGAGGTCGGTCCTGCGGAAGTTGTCAAGATTTATCGTCACAAGGTCATCCTGCGCCGTGAAGGAACCGAGGAAATGCTAATCGCTTTTGACAAGCTGGAGCCTTCAACCCCGGACAAGTCGCCCCAAACGCCTTCTCAAGCCAGTAATATACCTCCCGAAACTTCAAGAATCCCAGGTGCATCATTAGGAAAACTATCTGCGCAACTGGGGAAAAAAATAGGCCAGAATCACTGGGTGCTTGAAAGGGAAGAAGTGCAAACGGCGATAAGCAATGCCAACCAGTTGCTTACCCAGGTAAGGGTTCTCCCCCATTTTGAAGGGGGCAATCTTGATAAACCGGACGGCTTTCAGTTGGCAAACATCCAAAACAGAAGTTTTTTTGACAGGATGGGCATGAAAAGCGGAGATATCATAAGATCTGTTAATGGCCAACCTGTTGACAGCCCTGAAAAGGCTTTCCAGGCATATCAACGGTTGCAGAACGAGTCGCGTATACAGGTGAATATCCTCAGAAACAACAGGGAGATCAGTTTGCAATATGATATTAATGACTAACATCCATCAATCGCTATGAGAGGAAACTTATGAAAAAACAATCAAAGGCCAAATGCCCGTCTCTCTTTCCGGTCATAATCCTTGGCTTCAGTTTTTTTCTCTTATATGTTTTAATGCCTTACTACCCAATTCATAATGCTCCTTCGTCGCTCTTTGCCAAAGCCCCTCAGGCCGGGGGCAATGAGGTGAAAAATATCACGCTGGATTTTGATAATGTTGACATACGGCTTGTAATAAAATTCATGAGCGACCTGTTAAACAAAAATTTCCTTATTGACGATGCTGTCAAAGGCACGGTTACCATCATTTCTCCAAATGCCATACCTGTTGATGAGGCATACAAGGTCTTTGAATCCATACTTGAGGTTAAAGGTTATGCAGCCATTCCTGCAGGTTCCGTAATCAAGATCGTCCCTTCGGTTGATGCGGCAAGCAGAAATATAGAGATGCGGACAGGCCATTATTTAGACAAGGCAACTCAGGAAGATACCCTTGTCACACAACTTATACCGCTTGAACATGCAAATGTGGAAACAATAAAAAATGTCATCTCGCCCCTTATCTCCAAAGAAAGCAAACTGATAACCTATGCGCCTACCAATACAATCATTTTAACAGAGACCGCATCCAACATAGAGAGGCTATTAAAGATCATAAAAGAGATCGATATACCTTCGGAAGGTTCGGCAATTCAGGTTTTAACCCTAAAACATGCATCCCCAGACAGCATTGCCAAGGCGGTTATGTCTGCACTCGGAGACGACCAAACCGCTACAGTAACATCAAAAAATAGAACCCTGAGACGGGCAACAGTTCAGGTACAGCCTTTAAAAACAAAGATCATACCTGATGAGCGCACAGGATCTCTGATCATAGTGGCAACTGAATATAAAATGGAGGAGATACTTGACCTGATTGACAAGCTGGATATCCCTGCACCCAGAGGAAAGGATAACATAAGGGTCAGGACACTGAAAAATTCCAACGCAGAGGATATGGCAAAGGTGCTGGGCAACATTGCAAGCCAGCAGAAGACACAGGCAAAAGCAGGAGGATCTGAGTCGGCGCCTCTGATTCAGGACTCTATGGTCACCGCCGACAAGGCTACAAATTCATTGATCATAACCTCTTCACCCCAGGACTATGAGATCATCTCGAGAATAATCGATGAACTGGATGTCATGAGGCCGCAAGTCCTGGTAGAGGCCCTTATAGCCGAGGTGAGCTTCGATAAAGAGCTGAACCTCGGTGTTGAATGGCGCACATTGGATGCTCCAAAGGAAGGCGGCTACAGGGGGTTTGCCGCGACCAATTTTGGACAGACTGCCTCGATCATTTACGGCAATATACCAAAGGGTATGCTTGTGGGCGTCACAAAAGGAGACGAGGCCATTAACATAGGCGGCATCCCTTACCCTAACATAGGCGCTCTGATCCAGGCATATCAACATGACAGCGACATAAACATCCTCTCAACGCCCCATATACTGGCAACGGATAATGAGGAAGCCAAAATAGTGATAGGAGAGGACGTCCCCTATTCGCAAAGAGAGATAACAGAGACATCAACAAATTATTCTTATATATACAAAGAGGTCGGCATCTCGCTCCAGCTCGTGCCCCATATAAATCCGGATGGCTATGTCAAACTGGAGATTACACTCAAGATAGACAAGGTGGTGCCGAATACAGGCACAGAGGCGCCATGGACGACAAAAAGGGAGGCGCAAACCACCGTAATGGTAAAGGACAAACAGACAGTCGTAATCGGAGGGCTTTTGAAAGACGACCAGTTTGAGGCATTAGGCCGCGTCCCCTGTCTGGGCGAGATTCCTGTGCTTGGATGGGCCTTCCGTAATATGGCCCGAACCAATGAAAAGACCAATCTTCAGGTCTTCCTGACCCCGCATATCATTAAGACACCTGAAGACCTTCAGAGTTTGACCCTGGATAAGGGTTCATCCCTCGATATGGAAAAATTCCGTCAGGGATTTGCCATAGATGGGGCAAAGGAAACCTCCGGAAGGAGAAAAGGAAACGGCAAAGAAGAGGTGAACAAGAAAGGTGAATAATGAAACGCCCATGAATCTTCGATTCACAGAGGGAGATGAAAATCACCTTTTTCGTCATTCCGGCGAAAGGCGGGACCCAGGATTTTCAGATGAAATAAATCCCGGCATAAAGTGTCTGGAGGGCATCCTCCTGGAAGAGGGCCTTGTCAGCGAAGAAGAACTGGACAGGGCGAAGTCGCGTCAAAAAGAGAAAGGCGAGTCTCTCATCCAGGCTCTCTGTGCCCTTGAACCGGACACAGAGGAAATGATTCTAAAGGCCCTTGGCGCCCGATTTCATATACCCTATCAGGCGACCATCAAACAGGACATCGATCCGTCCCTTATAGAAGGCATCCCTTTTCACTTTGTTAAAAAAAACCGCATAATACCTATCAACAGAATAGACGGAACCATCAGAGTGGCAATCTACAATCCTCTGGAATTACAGCCGCTGGACGATATCCGGCTCTTGACGGGATGCAGGGTTGAGCCCGTCTTGTGTCCAATAGATGAAATCATGGACGCCATAAACAGGATATATCACCACGCCCCTGAATCAGCGGAAAAGATGGTCCAAGATCTTGACAAGACAGACCTTGGCCTGATAACCGAGATCGGGGAAGAACCTAAGGATCTCCTTGATCTGGCAAACGAGGCGCCCATTATCAAGCTCGTCAATCTTATCCTTGTTCAGGCTATAAAAGACAGGGCAAGTGATATACATATCGAGCCCTTCGAGCAGGAACTCAGGGTAAGATACCGGATAGACGGGGTGCTTCACGATACCCTCACCCCCCAAAAACGCTACCATACAGCCATCATCTCAAGGATCAAGATCATGTCCAAAATGAACATCGCCGAAAAAAGACTCCCGCAGGACGGAAGGATCAGGATACGTGTGGCTGACAAGGAGATCGACATACGCGTATCCACTGTGCCGACCGCCTTTGGAGAGAGGGTGGTGATGAGGCTGCTGGACAAACACGGCTCTATGCTGCATCTGGAAGAGCTTGGAATGAGCGGATATACACTCAAAAAAATGAACGACATCATACACCACAGCCATGGGATTATCCTGGTCACAGGGCCTACGGGAAGCGGAAAAACGACGACACTATATGCGGCCCTTACCAAGATCAATTTTGCCGACAAAAACATCATTACCATTGAGGACCCGATCGAATATCAGTTAGACGGGATAGGCCAGATTCAGGTTCTGCCCAAAATCAATCTCACATTTTCCAATGGATTGAGGTCCATACTAAGACAAGACCCTGATGTGATCATGGTAGGAGAAATTAGGGACCTGGAGACCGCTGAAATTGCTATACAGGCATCGCTTACAGGTCACCTTGTCTTCTCGACCCTTCATACCAATGATTCCCCTGGCGCGATCACTAGATTGATCGATATGGGGGTGGAGCCTTATCTTGTCTCTTCTTCGGTTATCGGTATACTCGCTCAAAGGCTTGTCAGACTTATATGCAAAAACTGCAAGGAGGCTTATATCCCTGATCCTGAGGCCATAATGGAGATAGGGATCAAACCTGAGGATATCCCAAATAATACCCTGTATCAGGGTAAGGGATGCGATGAGTGCAAGAATACCGGATATAGAGGGAGGACTGGCATATATGAGCTACTTATGATGGATGACCGGATCAGGCATTTCACTATGCAAAGGTCGGAATCCAATATCATCAAAAGGGAGGGGATCAGGCGCGGGATGACAACCCTCAGGCAGGATGGAACGGCCAAGGTTATCGCAGGCCTAACTACCATTCAAGAGGTCCTTAGAGTCACTCAGGAGGACGTAGTTTAATATTTAACTATGGCAGTTTATGAATATAAGGCCCTAAATGCCAAGGGCAAAACTATCCAGGGCGTTATCGACGCCACAACTCATTTTGAGGCTAGATCCAAGCTTAGGCTTGACGGGATATTTGCCTATGATCTTGATATTGCTGAATTAGAAGAGGTCTCCCCGCAAAAAAGATTGCTTTCCATAGGCTTTGGCGCCCGCATCAGCAAAAACGAGGTGTGTATTCTTACCCGTCAACTTGCCACCCTTCTTAAGGCAGGCCTTCCTCTTGATCAATCCCTTACAGTGCTGATTGAACAGGTGGAATCCGAATCCCTAAAAAAAATCGTTATCCAAATAAGGGAAAAGGTTAAAGAGGGTAATGCCTTATCTGATGCATTAGGGGAACATCATAAGGTATTCCCTGAACTTTACTGCCACATGGTAAAGGCAGGCGAGGCAAGCGGAGCCTTAGATCTTGTGCTTGAAAGGCTTGCCTCTTTTCTGGAGCAAAGCATACAACAACAAAGACGGATTCGGGCGGCCCTGGCATATCCAATTCTCATGAGCATAATCGGTGTGGCTGTAATCGTTTTTCTGATGATCTTCGTCATACCAACGATCACCACCATCTTTTCAGAGATGAGCCAAAATCTGCCATGGCCCACTCATGCACTGATATCAACAAGCAGATTCCTGAGAAGATTTTGGTTCCCGATCTCAACGCTCATTCTGTCCATATACATCATCCTGCGCAAATATATAAATACGGAATCTGGGAAAAACATAAAAGACAAACTGCTTTTGCAAATACCCATGTTTGGAGGGCTGCAAAAAAAAATTGCCATATCCCGCTTCGCCCAGACTATGGGCACATTGATCGGCGGCGGCCTGCCGATACTCGACGCCTTAAAGATTTCCCGCCATATAGTGGGAAATGAGATTATGGCGAAGGCCATTGACCGTGTGGCCTCAAGTGTTCAGGAAGGAGAAGAGATAGCCTCCCCCTTAAAAAGAGAGGGTATATTCCCGCCAATAGTAGTGCACATGGTATCCGTAGGCGAAAAAAGCGGCCAACTGGAAGAAATGCTTCAAAAGATTGAGGATGCCTATAACGCCGAGGTGCAAGCCAGTATAGCAGCACTTACATCCCTTCTTGAGCCTCTCATTATACTGGTCATGGGTGTTTTGGTGGGGTTCATTGTTATATCAATACTATGGCCCATCTTTGAGATAAATCAATTAATAGGCTAAAATGGCACCAACACTCTTCTGAATTACAGGACAGAGTCTCTTAACATATTGACACTGACTATAGACGGCAGATTAAGGGATTGATTGGAAAATGAAATTTGAATATCTCAGGCACCATCTTCGAAACAAATTCCTTGCAGGGCTATTGCTGGTCCTGCCAATTTTCATTACGATATTTTTAATCCGTTTCGTTTTTGGGCTATTTGAAAAAATATTCGCAAAGCCATCTGCTGCCATCTTCAAGGTTATCGGATTCCCCAAGTTGACTACATATCATTTGCCTGGGATACTTGGTTTGATATCATTAATTTTGATTACGTATTTCGTGGGCCTTATTGTGACAAATGTTATTGGCAAAAAGACCATAAAGGCTGCAGAAAAAATGCTCAGCAAGATTCCCCTGATATGGAGCATCTATAATTCATCAAAACAGATTATGGAATCCCTGTCAATTTCAGGAAAGAAGGCATTCAGGCAGGTCGTGCTTGTGGAATATCCGCGCAAAGGTATATATACCATTGGATTTTTGACATCCGATGCACAGGGCGAAATACAAATGGTCACCAAACAGGAAACCGTAAATATCTTTATCCCTACAACCCCAAACCCCACATCCGGCATGTTGATAATAGTGCCCAAGGAAGATCTGATACCTCTATCGATGACCATCGAGGACGGGATCAAGGCGATCATGTCAGGCGGCATGGTAACCCCGCCTATTAATGAAAAGGCGCTCCCGTTGTCTTGACACATTATTATACTTGATGTAAAATTTGGGTAATTACATTCCAAATTTAACCAAAAATAGGGCTTATGATACCCAGATTTTTCAATCCTCCTGAATCAAGCTTTTTTTTATTTGGTCCTAGAGGCACAGGCAAAACTACCTGGATAAGGGCATGTTTTCCTCAAGCTGAATGGATTAATCTGCTCGAAGCAGATATTATGAGAAAGTTCAGCGCTAGACCAGAACATCTATTGGAAAAAGCCCGTCTCCTTTCAAAAACAAAACCAATAGTCATCGATGAGATTCAAAAGGTGCCCGAGTTGTTAAGCAGTGTTCACCTTCTGATTGAAGAAGATAAAGAAAGGCAATTTATTTTGACCGGGTCAAGCGCAAGAAAAATAAAGCGGGCAGGTGTTGATCTTCTCGCTGGCCGGGCAATATTAACAACATTACATCCGTTTATGGCTGCAGAGTTAGGCAGTAAATTCGATTTATCAAGAGCCCTGCATGAAGGAATGCTCCCTATTGTATTTTCAGCCAGCAATAGGGAGGATGTATTAAAAACATATATTGACCTTTATATCAGAGAAGAGGTTCAAATGGAGGGCCTCATCAGAAATGTTGGTAATTTTGGCCGTTTTTTAGAGTCGATAAGCTTTTCTCATGGTAATGTGTTAAATTTTAGTGAAATAGCCAGAGAGTGTGAAGTTGAAAGGAAAGTTGTTCAACATTATGTGAAAATAATAGAAGATCTATTATTAGCCTTTCGAGTACCAGTTTTTACTAAAAGGGCTAAACGTAAAACAGTGGTCAGTGAAAAACTTTATTTATTTGATGCTGGCGTCTATCGATCATTACGTCCGAGAGGGCCAATAGACAGGCCCGAGGAAATAGAAGGGGCAGCGCTGGAAGGCCTTGTCGCTCAGCATCTAAGGGCATGGAATGCCTATAGAGGCAATAAAAATACCCTCTATTATTGGCGAACCTACCATCATGTAGAGGTTGATTTCATTGTATATGGCGAGGATGGTTTTTGGGGTATTGAAGTAAAGAATACCGCCAGAGTGCGCCCATCGGATCTGCGCAGTCTCAAAACCTTTCAGCAAGACTATCCTGAATGCAAAACCATACTTTTATATAGGGGCAAGGAAAAATTTTTACGAGATAACGTAGCCTGTATCCCCTGTGAAGAATTTTTGGAAAATTTAACTCCTAACAGAATCATATATAGTTTTTCAGATAATTAATTACACTTTGCTGTCATCATAAGCCCTTTAAAATTAGGAAGTTCGAGGGTATATTCTTGTAATTAATTATCTGAACGTCTATAGTTCAGAAATTTGGATGTGGGAAAGGAGATAATCTCGTCCAGATGCCCCCACCCACTCATGCATACATCATCAAAACCCTTCTGCCAAAGTTTTTGAAGGACAATATCTTGATTCAGTATGATTATAATCAATCCGGTTAGCAAGAGACTTTTTTCATTTTTAGACCCTCTACAATTTGTGAGATTATTTAATATCTTTCAGAAAGACTACCCTGTCTTGAATGGAAGTATTGTTTGTCGTATCATTTTATCACCCTGAACTAATCAGACAGATAATAAATTAGACCCGGTTTAATCCTTCCTGCTTTTTATGCGAGGGGGAATCAGGTGTAAAAAAACCAGACAGAAAACAAGGGTTTGATTGATGCAGCCTATGCAATAGGCGGCCGTTTTTCGATCCTTTGCATAAGATATGAGATAATAGCCGTTTAGTCTGTTTATAACGATGTCCTGTAAAAAATTGCGCATTATATTTAACCTTTGACCTCAATAATATTCGCTTTAACATTATAAATTAATCGCGGTTTTCCTGTGTCTAAATTTTTCTTTATCTTAACTGCATTTAATTATATAGGCGTAACTATAATGTATATTATTACGATATAAGGTCGTCCATATTATGCTCAGAACCTATCCTCCCAAAGAAGATAACGATTGTATTGATCTTTTTGAAGTCTCTACCGCCGAGGAGATAGAGTCTTCATATAGCGCATACCTAACCGATGAGTCCCGTTTTGGGCAGGGTAGGGCTGAAAAGATATTTTTTCCGACAACAGAGGCACAAGTGTGCCGGATTTTAAAAGACATGTCTGACAAACACATCCCTGTGACTGTATCCGGCGGAAGGACAGGGATCTGTTCGGGCGCTGCCCCTTTAGGCGGGGTTGTAGTCAATATGGAAAGGATGAACCGCATCCTCGACATCATTTATGAACCAGGCAAAAAGTGGTCAATATGGGTTGAATCTGGGGTCAGGCTGTCAGAACTTCATGCACAGGCGGAAGCCAAAGAATTTTCATTGTCAGAGGAAAAGATTGCCCCGTTTATTTCAGATCCGGCAACCTATTTTTACCCTCCCGACCCAACGGAGGAAACAGCTCTAATCGGTTCAACTGTTGCAAGCAATGCATCAGGGGCAAGGTCCCTTTATTATGGATCAACCAGGGATTTTGTCCTCTCGCTCAAAGTTGCGCTTACAAACGGCGAGATCCTGAAGATCGAAAGGGGTGAACACTCCCTTTCAGATGATGGCATGTTTTACATAATAGATTCCAAAGGGAAAGAGATGGCCTTTGCGCCCCCTGCTTACACAACCCCTGAAGGCAAATCAACCTGCGGATTCTTTAGCCGGCCCAATATGGATATCATCGACCTTTTTATAGGCTCAGAAGGGACACTGGGAATAATAACCGCTGTCAGGCTGACGCTGGTGAAAAAGCCAGCGCTAATACTTGCGGGTTTGTCTTTTTTCCAGGAAGAAAGCCACGCGATTTCATTTGTATTGGAAGCCAAAGCAAACCTCACCCCCCTATCCCTGGAATATTTTGATACAAATTCCTTGGGGCTTTTTCGTTCCCAATCAAAGGAAAAGGCGATGCTTGAGCTGCCTCAAAAGGCCAATGCTGCAATATTCTGGGAGGCACCTTCTGAAGAGGAGAACCTGGAATGTATATATGAAAACTGGGAAAAGGCATTGATCAGGCATGGCTCATCCATGGAGGATACATGGGCAGGGATGGAAGAAAACGATTGGTTGAGATTGAAGGGATTCAGGCATAATGTACCTGAATCAATCAACCGTATCATCGCCGGGAAAAAGGCAAAAACCCCTGACATTCATAAAGTAAGCACAGATATGGCCGTGCCCGATCATCACCTTGTCGCGATGATGGATGAATATAAAGCCGCGTTACAAGGGTCAGGGCTCAGATATTTTATATTTGGCCACATAGGGGATAACCACCTGCATGTCAATATCATTCCTGATAACGAGACTGAATTGAAAAAGGCAAAAGGCATTGTAACATCCCTTGCTCAAAAGGCGATCTCCCTCGGAGGGGTGGTATCAGCCGAGCATGGAATAGGCAAACTAAAACATAACCTGTTGATGCTTCAGTACGGCGAGGAAGGCATTAGGGAAATGGCAAGAGTCAAGAAGGCGTTAGACCCTAACCTTATACTTGGGAGGGGAAATATCATTCCTTTGTCAATCCTGGACGGGATATTGTAAACTGGCGGCATTCATCATCCTTAAAGTGAATATCATTGAGTGTAACCAAAACAGCGCATTGATGATTGTTCAACTTTCAAAGAAACACTGGATTCCTTGTCAAGCAGGGAATTACAACATATGACAAAATCGGCTTTTCGCGAGACCATCAAATCCTGATTTTCCACTCCTGAATAGAAATACACCTCGAGGTAAAATTTTTTATTGCCTCCATGAAAAAACATAATGCATCTTGGTTGCACATGAACTGCCTTAGAAATCTGGTTTAATTAAATCGCCTTTCCCTTCCATCAAAAGTAAATGTCCTGTAAAAACTATGAATAAACAATATGATATAAGAAAAGAAGCGCAGATTTAGTTTGTAATACGTACATGTGTGGTGTCAAATTCTAAATGCTGGCATTACAGTTGCAGCTATTTAATTTTGTTACATGTTAATAATCAATAAATCATTTGGGGGAATCATGATAAACGCCAGCCTGAATCTAAATCGAGGAACTTCGCATAATAAACAATTGTTGTGTCCCTTTTGTGATAAGATATGCACTTATCAAAATTTTGATATGAAGGCATCTTATCTAACACACATAAATCAGAAAAAGGGGGTAATCCAGAATATTATTGTTTGCCTGAAATGCCCAATACTTTTGAGCAATCTGGCAAACAATCCGGCTCTATCCGGATTCCTTAGCGCAGTCAGAAGCATCTTTATGGGCCTTCAACAAAAGATGGACTGCAACCAGATGATCCTTAACAAACAAAAATTCTTTTTAGAGAGCATACAAAGACAGACAGAAGAGAATAAACTGGAACAAATCGAACATGAAAAAAACCTGAAAAAAAGGATTACGAACTATGAATACCTGCTTGCCAAAAGGGACATGTATCTTAATACGCTTCAAAAACTGAGCGGCATCTTTAAAAATATATCCAGACCAGACAAAATATGGGAAAATGCCTCAAAAATAATGCTTAATGAAATCCTTGACCTGGAGGCTGTGGGTCTGATAATATTAGAAAATACAAATTATGATAAGGGAAGGTCATATACAGATTTACTCCCGCAAAGACTTTCAGCTTTTATCAAAGAATGTCTGGATCATGAGGATTATAACTCAAGACTCATGGATACAGAAGTATTTATAAGCCTTGACCAGATATACTGGGATAGCGTTGATAACCCTAAAAGACCTGGCCCACGTACAGAAGAAATGATGGAAAGATGCCTTCTTTTTCCTATTAAGGATAACCTCTTGCTTATTGGCGTATTTATAGTCTTCATGAAGAATCTAACATCCTCTTACAAGGATCTGGGACTTTTCTTCTCAACAGCGGCCAGATTGATAGAAGAAGGGATATTGGCAAACTCCTTACAAGCCTGAAGGCTGGAATTTGACAAATGTCTGACATAGATATATCAAGCAGGGCCAATAAGATATATGATATCCTGGCAAAGGAATTCCCTTCCGCCAAAACTGCGTTAAACTTTCGAAACCCCCTGGAATTATTAATAGCCACCATTCTTTCTGCACAATGCACAGACAAACGCGTAAATGAGGTTACAAAAGATTTGTTCAGCCGTTATCATAAGGCTGAGGATTTTGCCAATGCGGATTTAAACGAGCTGGAAGAGGCAATTCGTCCAACCGGATTTTTCCATAATAAGGCAAATTCTATCAAACGTTGCTGTCAACAGATTATTGAAAGGCATAGCGGAGAAATACCTGACAGGATGGAAGACCTTGTAAGGTTGAAAGGGATAGGAAGAAAAACCGCCAACGTGATAATCGGCAATGCGTTCGGCAGGCCAGGAATCGTTGTGGATACCCATGTAAAAAGGCTATCCGCAAGGCTGGGGCTTTCAAAGAACAGGGACCCTGTCAAGATAGAATTCGACCTTATGAAGCTATTGCCGGAGGGGAGGTGGACCTTTTTCTCACACCTGCTTATAAATCATGGCCGTAAGACATGTCAAGCCAGAAGGCCAAAATGTCCTTCCTGTTGCATTTCAAATCTATGCCCATCAGCCGATCTCTAATTTTGAGGTAAAAAAATGCTGGGCCAAGACCTGATTAAGGACAAGGCCCAGCAATAGAAAAACAATTTTTTTCTAATATCCGCCAAGCAGTTGAAATAACTGGGCAGGATCTGCCTGGCCATAATATACATTTGGATTATAACCATAAGTGGTATAAGGCTGGCCTATCCTTGGGAAGGGTGTAGCTGTTCCTGTGCTGCCAGCGCTAGTTCCGTAATAAGGCGTCTGCATACCATAGCCGCCCTGCATCGGCATCCCGTATCCAGCCTGCATCGGCATTCCGTACTGCATAGGCATACCATAGCCGCCCTGCATCGGCATCCCGTACTGCATAGGCATACCATAGCCACCCTGCATCGGCATCCCGTATCCAGCCTGCATCGGCATTCCGTACTGCATAGGCATACCATAGCCGCCCTGCATTGGCATCCCGTACTGCATGGGCATACCATAGCCGCCCTGCATCGGCATCCCGTACTGCATAGGCATACCATAGCCAGCCTGCATCGGCATCCCGTACTGCATAGGCATCCCGTATCCACCCATCATATAGGGATCATACGGCATACCATATTGCATCGGCATCCCATAACCGCCAGAGTAAGGCACGCCTGCAGGGGGAAGATACTGGGCGAAACTGATATTTGCAAATAATAAAATCAAAGTTAAATAAAATATACTAATTAGTCCAAAGACTTTCCAAACCTTTTTTTTCATAACCTATACACTCTTTCTTTCTGGGTTTATTATTATTATCTAATCCCTTGATCAATAAACAATTTTTTATCTATAAAAAAATTATAATCCACCTCGCTTTCTTTTTATTTATTAAATCCTAAATGGTATAATCTACAATATCTTCTATTGAAATCAAAAGAAACCTTAAATCTTCACCCCCATTTTTTAGATTAAGACCAAAATTTAACATATTAATAGACGTATATATTTCGATATCATTATGCGATGCAAAAAAGATGCCTTGTTTTGCATGAAAAATAATGACTTGGCATATTTAAGGCATTTTCACTAAGACACAAGATATGGAAGCGTTTTTGATGATTTTATTCAAAAATTGTTCATCGGGCTTATATAACAAAGATCAAACAGAGTGAATTGTTTTTCACATTATTATTAAAAGAATGAATAAGGACAGGCATGGTCTATTTCTTAATATTCTCAACAAGATCATCCTTTATCAGAAGTGTATTTATATCCAGAAGAAGATGAAGGTCTAATAAATCCGGATTGTCATGATCCTTTAAAAGACGCAAGCGGACCGAATCTTCAAGAGGCTCAAGAAAGACTATTACACTCAAAATATCATCCATAATATGACAAGGCGCAGGTATGCCTCTTTCGTTGATAACTGGTGACTCCCTGTGCGTCTGAACCGCAAACCATATCTCAAGTTTGTTTTCTGCCGCAATTCTTTTGATTCTATCAAGATCCATACGGGAAATAGATTCAAAAGGATACCCGTCGATCAAGGCAACGTCAGGCGCAAACCCTCCTTGCTGGCTTAACCTGTTTAATCCAGCCTCCATCCGATTTACATTAAATATCTTATCAGTATAACTGAGAATCATCCTTTTGGACTCTATCTCTTCCCTTATTCGGTCAGGTTGCGCCAAATTATGAGAACGAATAAGGTTGTCAAGCATTTCGTCATACCAGTCCCTGACGTCATCAACCTTTTGCCCAACTGAAAAATGCAGAACATTTTGCCCTCTGATCATATTATCTATGGAAATTTGAACAAGACAGGCAGTTTTGCCGACCCCAGCCCTTGACATAAACACGCCAATGTTGCCTTTTCCCAGACCTCCATGAATACATTTTTCAAAAATCCTCATCGGATTTTTTCTAAAGACTGCATCACTCCACATCTATCTAACCCCTCTATTTTGGTTTCATAAAAATATCAGATTCATTTCAGGCCGCTTTTTGAGAGGCCTTTTTCTTATTATACTCCTCTTTGAGCCTTTCCGCTATGGATTCAGGGACCTGTTTATAACGACAAAATTCCATAGTGAACTCCGCTTTTCCCTGAGTTATGGATCTCAAAACAGTCGAATAGCCAAACATCTCTGCAAGAGGCACCTCTGCCTCGATGATAGAAAACATCGCTTCCTCAGTCGTGCCTATAATTATACCTCGTCTTTGATTTATAGTAGCCATAACAGAGCCTTGGAATTCTGTAGGACCCTCAACCACCAGCTTCATAATAGGCTCAAGGATTACAGGCGCAGCCTTTGAATACGCCTGCCTAAAACCCCCAATCGCGGCTTGCTGAAAGGCTATATCAGAAGAGTCAACCGAATGGGCTGCCCCATCGGTCAATGTAACCTGAATATTTGTTATAGGGAAACCTATCAATGTGCCTTTATTCAAACAATTCCGAAAACCCTTGTCACAAGAAGGTATATACTCGCCAGGGATGTTTCCGCCGACTACCTTTTTTACAAAATTATAATGACCTTCATGATAGGGCTCGATAATGCCTATTACCCTCCCATATTGCCCTGCTCCGCCTGTCTGTTTCTTATGGACATAATCAAATGCTGCGGGTCTGGATATTGTCTCCCTGTATGCTACCTGAGGCAAGCCTTTTTCTATCACCGCCCCGTATTCTCTTTTTATCCTTTCAATATAGATATCTAAATGCAGTTCACCCATGCCCGATATGATCGTTTGGCCTGCCTCCTGATCGTAATGAGCCCTAAAGGTAGGATCCTCTTTGCAAAACCGGTTGAGCGCCTTGGACATGTTTCCCTGCGATTTGTTATCCTTCGGTCCGATTGCAAGGGATATTACAGGATCAGGCACATGCATGGAAGTCATTGCTATCCTTCCCTTGCCGTCTGTAAATGTGTCGCCAGAGGCGCAATCAATTCCAAACATGGCTACAATATCCCCTGATCCGCAATCCTCAATTTCCTCCATTTTATCCGCATGCATCCTGACCAGTCTGCCCACCTTTATCTTGTTTGCAGTGCGCACATTATAAATTGTATCTCCCTTTTTTAAAGCGCCCTGATAAATCCTCAGATATGTAAGCTGTCCGTACCTGCCCTCCTCCAATTTAAAGGCCAAAGCCACAAGGGGGGCATCATTATCCGAATTTAAACTGACCTCTTCCCCGTTTCGGTCCAAATCTATACCGGTGTTTTTCACATCAAGGGGACAGGCAAGATACCTAACAACACCGTCCAGAAGGGGCTGAATGCCTTTATTTTTGTAAGCAGCCCCTATAAATGCAGGGGCCATCTGTAGTGAAAGGGTACCTCTCCTAATAGCGCTGTGTATCAGATCGGGTTTAACCTGTTCCTCAATAATAGCCGCTGTCAGCTCATCCGAGTAAAGGGAAACCGCATCCAGCATCACTTCCCTCATCTGAATGGCCTCTTCCTGCAAATAATCAGGAACCGGACCTCTCCTTAGCTTTTCGCCTGATGCACCTTCAAAATAAAGTGCCTCCATTCCAATAAGGTCTACCACGCCTTCAAAACTCTCCTCCAGTCCAATCGGGATTTGCAACAGTACCGCATTTTGATTTAACCTCCCCTTTAGCTGCTCAATAACCCGCAAGGGGTTTGCCCCCCTGCGATCGCATTTATTAATAAAGCCTATCCTTGGGACATTATATCTGTTCATCTGCCTGCTTACGGTGATTGATTGAGATTGTACCCCTCCCACCGCGCATAGGACAAGTATAGCACCATCCAAGACCCTTAATGCCCTCTCAACCTCGATAGTGAAGTCCACATGCCCGGGGGTGTCGATAATATTTATAAAATGCCCTGCCCATTCACAATAGGTAGCCGCGGACGTTATAGTGATCCCGCGCTCTTTTTCAATATCCATAAAATCCATAGTAGCCCCTACGCCATCCTTGCCCTTTACATCATGTATAGCGTGTATCCTCTTTGTATAATAAAGGATGCGCTCTGTGAGTGTAGTCTTTCCTGAATCTATATGAGCGCTAATCCCTATATTCCTTAATTTCGTCAAATCACTGATCATTTTTATTCAAACCTCTCCATCCTTTTCCCTTCTTGATTGATTTCAGACATTAAACCTGAATGTTATTATATCCCCATCCCTTACCTGATATTCCTTTCCTTCCAATCTAAGCATCCCTTTTTTTCTGGCAGTCTGAAGATCACCGCATTGTATAAAATCCTCATAGCCTATCACCTCGGCCCTGATAAAACCCCTCTCAATATCAGAATGGATTTTCCCTGCAGCCTTCACTGCATTGGTTCCCCTTCGAATCGGCCAAGACCTGACCTCATCATCCCCCACTGTAAAAAATGAGACCAGATCGAGCAATCCATAGCTTGCCTGAATGAATCTGTCCCTTGCAGGCTCGTCAACTCCCAAATCTTTAAGAAAGGCCGCCTGATCCTCAGGTTTAAGCTGCGCAATCTCTTCTTCCATAGAACCGCAAATCTGCAAAAACCTCCAGCCCTGTTCCTTACATACATCTTCGACCTTATCTGCCGGCATGACAAAGGCATCATCCTCGCCTATGTTCAATACAACAAGGACAGGCTTTCTGGTGACAAATGTATACCCTGCTATCTGGTGCTCTTCGCTCTCGTCCAAAGGCAAAAGCGCAAGGCAACGATCCCTGGACAGATGGCTGTGGATCTTGGTGATAATACTCAACAACCCGGAATCCTGCCTGCTTTTTTCCAATCTCTGCATAGACCTTTCAGCCAAAATGATATCTGAAAGTATCATGTCAGCCAGGACAGTGTTTATATCCTCCACAGGCGCAGGAGTAACCCCTGATGAAAATCCTTTAAGTACCAGCGCAAGCGCATCAACATCGCTCAATTTCCTGAGCGTTTCATCGCTGAATCCCTTTTCA
This sequence comes from bacterium, assembly GCA_016934595.1. Lineage (GTDB taxonomy): Bacteria > SZUA-182 > SZUA-182 > DTGQ01 > JAFGSM01 > JAFGSM01. The sequence goes on from JAFGSM010000034.1 coordinate 45,314, forward strand.
TCTTTGGTTGACCCAGGAAAATCAGTAAAATGTATCTGTGCATATACCGTCTTTTTAGGAGAAAATATGGACGAAAGCCTGTCAATCCTTTTGTCAGGCACCTTTGTCAGACCCAAGGCACAGCCTTTCTTGCCGCCCAAACCTTCTGAATGAACCATATGCCCGGTTAAAGAGTTAAAAATAGTCGTCTTGCCTGAGCCTCTAAGACCTATTATCCCGACCTTCATGTCAATTCTCCTCTTTGGCAAAAAGGGGACGTATTATAACTAAAATCTAAGCTAAAATCAAGAGGGTATTTCACAGGTATCAGAGCAATTACTATCTATAATTGCAATTTTTATGGTTATAAACATCTTGTAAAAATGCCATGAACGTTTTACGACCTGCGCAATAATTAGTGGCTTCCCTTCATACCATATATTAGTTTGGATTTGCCTGAGGGGGAGAGTTCCTTTTTTATATCATCAAAATGGACTTTGAGAAATGGGAACTCATCGTGTGCAAAAACACGGTTTTCTGTTGAGCCCATAGACATAAGGCGTATATAATAAAAAATCTTGATGACAGGATTTTTAGGTTTACAGTGCTCCATCATAAAAAAACGCCTACCTTCTTTTAAAACCCTTTTAATCTCCTCAAGCGCACCCGTTCTTACTTTAGATTTCAATTCGTACATGGCATGAGAGCAAGTAACGCAATCAAAGGCATTGGCTTTAAAAGGCATAAGTGCCACATCAGCCGCTATCAAACATAGTCCCTTTCCACTAGCCTTATCCCTTGCCTTCATCAACATGCCATACGAAAAATCCAAACCTACAACCAAACCCTTTGGTCCTGCAGCCTTGCAGGCAGCCAAAGCCACAGACCCTGTCCCCGTGCATATATCCAGCATCTTACACCACGGACGGATCCCTGTCTTTTCTATAAGGAAATCCCTAAGATTGGAACCCTCATCTTTGGAGTGCATCTGAATAATCAGATCATAAAAATGGGAAAATATGTCATAATAAAAACGGCGAAGCCGCCCCATATCATTAACTCACTAAAAAATATTATAGTTTATTGTTTCAAGTTGTTAAAAAAACTTTGACAAATACCCTGTCTGTTATGTTAACCTATTATCATGAAAAAATATAGTCTCAAAAGGATTAATTAAATATGCTTAGAATAGCGATGACCGAAGGTATATATTCCGTAATGCTGCCATTATCCCTTCTTTTTATCAGTCTTGTCTCTTCTGTTGCCCATCTTTTTTTAAAAAGGAGGGCACTTTTTCTAAACAGATTATCTTTTGCCTTTGCATGTCTTTGTGTTGTTAGCCAAACCATAACCATAATTCTGAGGTGGTTTGCCGGCGGGCACTTTCCTGTCGTGGGCCGATTTGAGGCATTTTTTTTCTTCTCATGCTGCCTTGTTGCGGTATATATCTATCTTTCCTGTAGAATAAAAGAAACAGGCTTGGGTCTTACCGCTCTTCTGCTCATGGGATTTGTCTTCCTTCTTCCTTGTATCTGGACACCGAAGCCTGTCGCCCCTTTGACCCCTTTTTTGGACACCCCTCTTTTTTCCCTTCATGTATTATTTTCGTTTTTCGGTTATGCGCTGTTTGCCGCATCAGCCTGCCTCTCTGGAGAATTCCTTGCCGCAAAAGCAAAGGATAGATTTGTGTGGATTGAGCGCTGCATCTCTTTAGGGTTTTCCTTCTTTACTTTTTGCATGATCGCAGGGGCTATATGGGCCTATATTGCATGGGAATCTTACTGGATGTGGAATCTGAAGGGGATCTGGTCTTTTTCTCTATGGCTTTTCTATGCAGGGCTTATACATCAACGTTTTATCAGCGTTGATGAATTTTCTCTAAAACGCAGGGCCATATATGCCATTGCAGGTTTTTGCCTGACCCTCTTTACATTTCTTGGGCTGGGACTCCTTATGAAGGGAACGCACAGGCTGTGAACAGATCACCGATATATAAAACCCTGAGGGTGGTAATCATAATCATATTCCTGCTCCTTTTGGGCTCGCTTATTATCTATTTCATTCCGGAGACCTTCAGCCAAATTCATCATGGCAACTTTAATGCGTGGCTGATTATGAATCTGAGACGTATAAATCTTGTCACCTTTTGGATCTTGCTGTTAATTCCCCTTATAATATTTCTGGCCATAAGCATTTTAAGATGTCTTTTCACCAGAACAGGATATGGCAAAAAACGCGCTGTATCCTCCCTCTTTCATATAGGTTTTCTATTGGCCATTATCGGTTTCTGTTTGGACTGCACATTTGGGGTGAGGGGGGTAGAGCTTTCTATTAGATCTGGAGAACAGACGGAAATCCCTGGTTTTTCAGGGCTGAGTATAAAAATGGCAGACGGCATTGACCCTGTAACTGCATGCAAGGGGAAATCCGGCTTTTTTGAAGCCCCTCAGGCAATTTTAGAATTACTAAAAGGGGACAGGATGCTAAAAAGGATAACAGCAGGCCCCAACCGCCCGCTTCTTTACCGGGGCAAGGCAGTCTATTTGATACAATCCGGAAAAAGATGGACAGGCGTCCGCCTAAGAATAGAGGATCGGGTGATAGAGATAAGGCAGGGGGAAATAATGCCGTTGCTTAACCAACCTTATAAAATAAGGATGGACCGGACTGTGCCTCACCTGGGCATAGACAAGGAAGGAAATATATTTTCACAGTCGCAGGGCATGATGAATCCTGCGGCGCAGATTTCACTTATTCCGGTCAGTGAAGCAGATCAAATAATGACAGGCTGGCTATTTCAAAAATTCTCACACATGAATCCACTATCAAAGAAAGGTATCCATGTTGAGTGGTTATCTAATCTGATGGAAGATGAGACTGTGGTGCACTTTGGCAATCATCCAGGGCTTGGTCTTGTGCTGGCAGGCATGTTTCTTGCCTTGATCGGAACCATTTTCATGCTGTACGGACATGTTATATATCAAAAACAGGCTACCCCTTTGGAGTGACTACAACCGGTTTATTCGCATCCTCCTGTTCCGTATTTGGGTCTCTTGCCTTTTCATCTCCAGGCTTTGCATCAACATCAACAGCCCTAAAATCGGCAGGTATCTCAAACGTGGCAGGCTCTATTTCCAACCTCTTTATCTCCTCTACCCTTGTGGTCATCTTTATCTCTTTGTCTTTTATCTTCATAATCATGGCTGCATGAACAGGATATCCTTTATATTTTGCCAGTTCCTCAGATAAGCCCTTCTGGTCAGGGCCAAAATATTCGGCCACCCTGTTTCTCAGATCATAAGGTATATCAATGGCCTCTGCCAGCCAATATTCTGCCTCCATAGTTATATCCTGGGCCTTTGTGTTCACTTTAACCCCATAACAATCCCATTCGCCGCACTTTTTCCTCTGATCCAGCCTCTGGCTCTCTATTTGCTTCTCACCCTTAATGTCTTTTATACCTTCAGGCAGACCCACTTTTTTATATGTCTTTGCCTTGATGTCCAGATGATAGATCTTCCCCTCATCCATGTGGATCAGGATTATTCTGTCCTTGTCCTGATCGTTTTCTATCCTTACCTTATCCTTTGTAAGCAATATCTTGTTATGCCATGTGATTGGAGCGCTGCCCCCGTCAGGCAAAACGGTTTCGCTATCCTTGACAATCATATATCCCTGCTCCCCTGCCAAACAAATAACTGGGACAAGCAGGATTATCAATACAACCAAAATATACCTGTTTTTAAGTCCCATTGTAGATCTTTTTTTTATAGCCATAATCCTGTAACCTCCAATTTAAGATATTCATAAGATATGGATAATAATATGACCTTTATGCCTCAGTGTCAATCTATATGGAGAAAAATCTGCGGGAATTCCGTTCATTACCTTTAATTAGCGCCCCTTAGGCGGACTTTATTAAACCTGTCTGAAACCCAGCATGAAAAAAATGGAAATTCCTCTATGCGATATAAATTACAGATGATTTGTATACATTTTGAACATGCATCATTTTTTTGATCCAAAGAAGTCCAACATTTCAATAAATCCTGGCCTTAAACCTTATCTTCTTTCTTTATACAAAGATAAGACTTTATTTGAAACAGTGTTTTAAATCTCTTAATTAGTGTATAGGATACGGATACTTTATAAACAGGCTCGACCTAAAAAGGTAAAAATCTTATTCGAAATTCTTTATATTATTTTATATAAAATATATGGCATACATATTGCTTTTTACAGAATACGTCACTAAATATTTTTTATCCATCTCATCGTTGCCGATTTTTTAGAAGGTTGTTGTTATATACAATAAATCAAAATATGAGGAGAAAACCATGAAAAAAGGGTATTTGATATCTTTCATTTTGATTGCCCTGTTATTATCAGGCTGCGGAGGTGTTTCTGAAGATGAAAATCTGGAACTATCTCTTTTTTCACCTTATGCAACCAGCTTTGAGGGACAAAACTATGGAGTCTTAACCGGACAGTTAGAAAACGGCCTTCTGCCCTTGGTAAGATTTAAAGGCGGAAGCCCTGGCCCTGACGGAACCTCCGGCCCGCCTGACGGCGCTGGCGGAGGAAATGGAGAGAATTCAGGAAGCGGCGGACCTGATGGAGTGCCTGGCCCACCCGACAATGTGCAATATAGCCTGCCAGACCTGCCATTTTTTGTGGTGCTGGAGGGCACTAATCGATATTGCGTACCGGATTCGAATGGAAATTTCTGCATCCAACCCTGCCCGCCAGGCGACCATACCTTAAATATCTTTCAAAATGGGATAATAGTAGCAAAAAAGTTTATCCGTATAAGACAAAACCAATACATGGATGTTGGCATCTTGACAAAACTTACGGAAAAACAGATGAGATGCCAGTGTTATGACGGTTACGCATTTGGATGGACGGATGAAGACGGGGACGGCATAAATGACAGTTTCAGGGATTGCGATGGCAACGGCATCTGCGACATCTCCGGAGGCGCTTTCTGTCATGGGTATGGATGGATCGATAATGACGGAGACGGAATAAATGATAATTTCAAAGACTGCGATGGAGACGGGATAAATGACATCAATGGGATGTCATATGGATACACCTTTGGCTTTTTGGATAAGGACAAGGATGGGAAAAATGACTTATTCCGCGACCTAAATGGAGACGGCATATGTGACTTGAATGGTGTTGCTTATGCGCACGGATATGGATGGAAAGACAAAAACGGGGATGGTGTAAATGATAATTTTACTGATGCGGATGGCGACGGCATAAACGACCTGAATGGACAACGGGTTTATTTCGGTTATAGATTCGGCTTTGTCGATAAAGATTCGGACGGGATTAACGATAATTTTGCCGATGCAGACGGCGACGGGATCTGTGACATGGGAAAGCCCGCTGAATGTATGTCATATGCCCACGGATATGGGTGGAAAGACGAAAACAGCGATGGTATAAATGATAATTTTACTGATGCGGATGGCGACGGCGTAAATGATATTACAGGGTCTCCGTATAACTTTGGAAGAGAACGTTATGGATTCAGCGACCTAAACGGCGATGGTATAAATGACCTATACAAAGATGAAGACGGAGATGGATTAAATGATCTTTTTATAGATGTCGATGGCGATGGATTCAATGACTTAAGCCCTGAGGAAAGCTACAGGCATGGCTTCGGTTTTGTGGATGAAAACGGGGACGGGATAAACGATAATTTCACTGATGTAGATGGCGATGGTGAAAATGATATTACTGGAGCCACATTCGGCAACGAAGGAGGCCAATACAGAGGAGGCAAAGACGACTCTGACGATAACACACAAGGTCAATACCGGGGGGGAAACGGGCCATAATGCTATAATTGTATAAATCCTGATATTTCGTTAAACAATCATTACTGTTTTAACCAAATCCGATAATCTGGCAATCCCGATTAATATCTAAACAGATTTGACCTCTTTTATCCAGGAAATCTTCTGTTTCAAGTATTTTTCTATGCCCATCTTCAATGTAAGTGCCGACATTGGACACCCTGAACATGCCCCTTTTAGCCGTATCTTAACGACATCCCCCTCCACTGCCACAAGTTCCAAATCCCCGCCATCTGCAACCAGTGATGGCCTTATTTCATCCAAAACATCCTTAACCTGATTATATTGTTCCATCTGTATCTCCTTCTTGCTTCATCTGTGGCTTTACGAATCATTGCCTTTTCTCTCTTGTGCCTGGCTTAATATCTCCACCCCACCAAAGAGGCTCTCCTTTTGGGTTTCGCAGTAAAATCTCCATATCTGTATCCTCATCCTTCATTTCGAAGGCCACAAAAATCTCTTTTCCTTCAACCTTAACAGGGACTGCCTGAATAACAAGTCTCTGCCCCTTATATATAGCAAAACCCTTCGATTCTAAAAATCCTGGCGGCCCTGTGAAAACCTTTTTTGCTTCACCTTTAGAATCTTTGGCCAATATCAAAGGCAAATCCAAAGCCTCCACCCTAATTTTATACTTTTTCTGTTTGGCTCCGGCAGGGGGGACCAATCCTTTGAAACCAAGGCCACGGGTCTGTGCGTTTGCAAACTTAGACCCAAACGCTGCAAATATAAAAACCCAAATTACAAGAATTGCAAAACCAATTTTAAACCCTGATAGGTAAAAGGGATATAGTTTTTTTCTATGTATCATAATTATTTCCCATAAATCTCCCTGATCTGATACAACTCACTATGGCACAAAACTAATAAAGCCGTAAAGTCTAAGTCCAAACAGTTTTAAAATAATTGCATAAGTCAAATTATAAGTCAAATGGAATGTACCCGCGTGAAAAAATACCAATAACTCCCGTTTTTGGCAAGAATATTGCTATATATGCATTAAAGATTAAAGCATGAGCGTTTACAATGAATATATATCTTCTTTCACGGGGATGGCCCATTAAGGCTTGGGCATGATAGTTTGAAAAAATAGATAGGTGTAGCTAAACAATCGGTCATAAGATTTTTAATACAATATGTCATAAAGATTAAAACAATGAAAGATCCTCTGATTTATAAAATACTAGACGTTATCCCATCTCCGGCATTTTTTGTCAATCTGGAAAACACTATTTCTCATATAAATAAAAGGCTTGAAAAAGAATTTGGAGATATTACAGGAGAGGATTATTCATTTTTTCTGGCTCAAAACGACAAAATAAAGAAAGGGAATAAACAGACGATCATATCTCGCCAAGGAAATCATTTTCAACCAGACCTCCTAGCATATAATGATGGAGAGAATAAAATAGGGCAACTATGCATTCTGCAAGATATCACAGAAATAAGGAAATTAAAAGATTATGTAAAATACCTGGAAAATTTGAATAGGGGGTTGAACAAGATATATCAAAAACAGGAAAGATTGCTTGAAAAACTAACCCAACAGGCATTGACGGATGGCCTTACAGGTCTGTATAATCACCGGCATTTTTGGGAACAGGCAAGTATTGAAATGAAAAGAGCCAACAGGTATTCAGAGCCCTTAAGCTGTCTTATGATCGATATAGACAACTTCAAATTTGTAAACGACCGTTACAACCACCAGTTTGGAGATTCTGTGCTAAGGAGGATCGCAACCATCCTGAAGACTCCGCTTAGAGCTACAGATATATTAGCAAGATATGGAGGGGATGAGTTCTCTGTGCTCCTTCCTAATACTGACTATCAAGGGTCTCAAGTGATATCAAAAAAAATCATAAAACGAGTCCGTGAATCCAATTTTAAGGTTAAAGACTCCTCCACAACGGTCACTATAAGCCTTGGTGTATCTTCCTATCCTGTAGATCAAATAATGGATCCTTCCCAGTTGGTCGAATATGCCGATACTGCGCTATATGAGGCCAAGGCAAAGGGAAAGGACCAAATATGTTTCTTCCATGAAATGAAACATATCCCTTTTAATTAATTTTGTAAAAAAATATCCCTTTACAATCAAAATAGGAATCTGTATAATACATCCTCTTATTATATTTCTTGGAATGATATTTTTTAGGTTATAACAATCTAAAGGCCTAAAATGAATCACCAGAAATTTGGAAACTCATTTTGAATCAGTAAATAATATTCGATTTCACAGATAGTCTAAAATGCGATAGAGAGCCCATAAATCTAT
>JAFGSM010000035.1 GCA_016934595.1 bacterium
AAATTATTACATATAAAGGGATTTGTTGACATCAAGACAAAAAAGGTTAAGATTATATTAGAAATTTAAAAAGGAGGGGGAATGAACCGTATACGTGTAGAATGTCTTGATTTGATTGAGGCATTTGAGTCAAATAGCCCAGGATTGACCTATTTCTTAAACAGGGAATCAGGCGAGGTAGAAAAGGTGCCTGATGAATTTTGTCCTGACGAGACCGTATCAGGTATAGACTATTTCTCAGATCCACGGTATATTCGTATCCCAAGCATATCGGATGACAAAGGCCTCTGGATAAGGAAGGAATATCTGTCCTGTATTCAGGATGAAGACCTGCATGACAAGCTGGAACATATCCTTACTGGAAGAGGCTCATTGAAAAGATTTGTGGATGTCCTTCGTGCGTATCCTGAATTTTACTGCGACTGGGAAGGATTCAAAAACCGTGAGCTTCTCAAGACAATAATGGCATGGAGTGAGGAATTGGACATAGAGATCGACCTGGTGAACATGCCGGTGAAGAAAGATCAAAAAGACACATAATAATAATTATAAATATAGAAGGTTCCCTGCCGCAAGCCACAGGGAATCTTTCTTCCGGAGGCAGGAGGGTGCATGCCAGAACAATTGGCCGGAGTATACTGGAAGGGAAAACATTTAACAGGCGCCAACCTGATGGGCGCAAACCTTTATCAGGCAAATCTTGAAAATGCCAATCTTGACAGGGTTGACCTGAGGTGGGCCAATTTGGAGAACGTCTATGCCCGCGGGGCATCGGCCAGGAATTCAAACATGCGGGACTGCTGGGCGCAGAGGATCAATCTGGAGAAGGCTTCCCTGGTGGGCGCGGATCTTTCAGGGGCGAGATTACATTTTGCATTCCTTTATGAGGTTGACCTGTCCTATTCACATCTTGAAGGGACTCAATTGAACGGCGCTAATCTAAACGGTTCAAGCCTGCGAGGGGCACAGTTGATTAACACGAATCTCGAAGGCATTCAACTCAGGCATGTAAACCTGGCGGATGCTGTGCTGATCGGCTGCAATTTTGGCAATGCCACTTTGGCGGATGTCAACATCGCAGGGGCAAAGATAATGGGGGGCAATTTTAAAGGGGCGGGTTTGGAAAGGGTAAACCTTGGGCATGCTTTGCTGGAAGGGGTTGATTTGTCAGGCTCAAATCTTATTCAGGTAGATCCAACCGCCCCTGGCATGAAAAGGATAGACCTGCATGGGATGAACCTGGATCATATCGATTTACAGGGAAGGGACTTGACAGGACGCAGCTTCAGGAGCACAAGCCTTATAGGTGTGGATTTGTCCGGCGCCAATCTAAATCATGCCGTGTTCAAAGACGCCAATCTGATGTCAGCCACACTGAGGGGATGCAAGGTCACAGGCGCCTGCTTCGATTACGCCATCATGACCGGTACGGATTTGTCTGATATAATGGAATTTAATGGGGCAACCTTTACAGGGGCAAACTGGTGGCATGCAAGGCGCCTTCCTGATGGACAATTCAAGGAATATCTCAAATACGCATACCCTAAATCATTTTGATTTTGTTTATATGAAAATGATCGAACAATACTTTGTTTTTATTCATTTTCATGCTTCGTTGTGACTGTAAGGTCATGGGGGTTAATCTGAAACTGCTTAATATCAAGCGGATATTCATGATGTCAATCCTCATTAAGTTTAGAATCCAGACGATACTGAGCAAATAAGTCACTCTGACAGAAAGGAGAGATCGAATAAACATGCAGGATGATAAAAAACGGCTGACGGAGTTTAGCCGTTTTTCAGGGTGAGCGGCAAAGATAGGTCCGGGGGACCTGGACCTTGCGTTGTGCGGCCTTACAATCAAAAAGGATCCCAATCTGCTCATTGGTTTCGAATCAGCGGAGGACGCGGGGGTCTATAAACTGACCGAAGAGATAGCCCTTGTTCAGACGGTTGACTTTATTACCCCAATGGTTGATGACCCCTATCATTTTGGCCAGATAGCCGCAGCCAATTCCCTGAGCGATGTATATGCCATGGGTGGAAGACCTGTCACTGCCATGAATGTGATAGGATTCCCTGTAGGATCACTGGACATATCCGTTTTAAAAACCGTCATCCGTGGAGGATTGGACAAGATATACGAATCAGGCGCGCTTTTGGTCGGAGGGCATTCGGTTGACGACAAGGAGTTTAAGTATGGCCTTTCAGTCACGGGCGTAGTAAGGCCTGATCAGATATGGTCAAACAGCGGTGCAAGAGATGGGGATAAGGTCATATTGACAAAGCCTGTCGGGTTGGGCGTGATGAATACCGCCATAAAGGCTAAAATGGCCTCTGACGGGCAGATAAAGGAAGCGATAGGGATTATGTCCCGTTTAAACAATATATCTTCGGAGGCGATGAGAGAGGCAGGGGGTGTACACGCCTGCACTGACGTGACCGGATTCGGCCTGATCGGCCATCTATACAATATATGCAAACACAGCAACGTTACCGTCAGATTATATGCGGATAACATCCCTGTTGTTTCCGGATCCCTGGATTATTGTCAAATGGGTTTGCTTCCGGCCGGAGCGCATGCAAACCGGAGGTTCTATCAGTCCCATCTTGAATCGAAATCCGGTGTCCCTGGTTTTCTACTGGACCTCTTTTATGACCCTCAAACATCTGGAGGATTGCTTGCGTGCATCGATCCTGACAGGCTGGATATATTGATGGATAAAATGTCGGAAAAAGGGGAATCATGGTGTGCGCAAATAGGAGAGGTTACAGGACCTGGACAAAAGATCATCCTTTAACAGCTATTTATTGACATTTTTAGGCATTTAAATTACTATATTTTATAATCACAAGTGTTTATAAACCTTAAGAGAGAATCATGAGGATGCCTAAAACCAAAGGAGAGATAGAGGCTCAAATAGGCGAGTCTGTAATAAAGTTTGAAAAAGAATATATGGGACGCGGGCCAAGGGAGGCCAAGACTTACATTATCAACGACATGATACTTGCGCGGTTGAAAGGCGTCATGACCCCCGCTGAAGAACAGCTTGCGAAATCTCAAGATGGCGCTGTGCTTATAAAAAGAATACGGGTTGAATTGCTGGAAGGTGCAAGGGGGCTTTTGGGAAATATGATTTCCGAGATTACAGGCTGTCGAATCAGGAGTTTACATTCGGATATAAGCACAAAGACAGGTGAAAGGATCATTGTCTTCACCCTAGATGAAAATTTGGAAGAAAGGATTAAATCGGGCGATATCTGATCCTTTATATAATAATCTTTGATAACAGATAACTCAACTTTTGCACTTTTTTAAAACAAGCCATATATTTCTATAAGATATCTTGCCCAAAAAACAATATTTTTTATTAATGTTTTCATAGGGTTATACAGAAAATGCAAAAGTAGAGAGATAACACACGTTACGGACGTTTTATAAAGGGATCAATTACATCGCCGAAATCGGGCAATCTGGCAGACTATGACGAGGACCCCAACAGAATGGTTGTCGGCAGGTAAGCCAACATCGAATTTCCCAGCCCCGTTTTTTATGGGAGCAGGAAAAAGGTGCTGGCTTTTTTTTTAGGCCACGCATCAGGGAGGAGAATCTTATGGATCGAGAAACATACGAGACGTTATGCCAGACCCATTTCCCCGAAATAACTCTGTTTAAAAGAGGCAAGGTGCGCGATGTCTACGGCCTGAACGATAAACTGCTCATAGTTTCCACTGACAGGATATCCTGCTTTGACGTGGTGCTGCCTACATGTATACCTCATAAGGGGAGAGTGCTGACGCAGCTTTCCCTCTTCTGGTTCGGATTCACCAGGGATATTGTCCCGAATCATTTTATAACTGCCGATGTAGGGGAGTATCCCTTATCATTATTGAAGTATTGGGACATTCTCAAAGGCCGCTCCATGCTTGCAGATAAGGCAAAGGCCATTCCGGTTGAATGTGTGGTGCGCGGGTATCTTGCCGGCTCTGGATGGAAAGAATACCGGGAGTCAGGATCAGTATGCGGCATTAAGCTGCCGGCAGGACTTAAGGAGTCCGGCAGATTGCCTGGGCCCATTTTCACACCGTCAACCAAGGCGGATGTAGGGCACGATCTAAACGTCTCTCAGGAATATATCGAAAAGGAGATTGGCAGGGACCTTGCCCTGAAACTTAAGGAAATAAGCCTTGCCATCTATGAAAAGGCAAGCGCTTATGCCGAATCAAAGGGGATCATCATAGCCGACACCAAATTTGAATTCGGGCTGTGCGAAGGGCAGGTCATCCTCATAGATGAGATACTGACTCCCGACTCATCCCGTTTCTGGCCAATGGATGAATATTCTCCAGGCAAAAGCCAGCCGAGTTTTGACAAGCAGTTTGTCCGGGATTATCTGGAGGGGCTTGACTGGTCAAAGGCCCCTCCTGCCCCTGAGCTTTCTGCTGAGATTGTTGAAAAGACAGTGGAAAAATATCTGACCATATACAGGCTTATTACCGGCAATGAAAGGGGAATATTATGAAACAATCACATGATACATCCCGCCATAAAGATTTTACCCCTTGTTACTGTAATGAAAGGGGGAAGATAATATGAAACTCTCAAAAAGAATAGCCTCCATCAGCCCTTCTGCCACCCTGGCGATCACCTCAAAGGCAAAGAAGATGAAGCAGGAAGGGATCGACGTTATTGGATTCGGAGCTGGAGAGCCGGATTTCGACACCCCTTCCCATATCAAGGATGCGGCCATAAAGGCATTGGGTTCCGGCCTTACCAAATACACTCCTACTTCGGGGATTAAAGAGCTGAAGGAGGCAATATGCAGAAAATTCAAAGTAGACAATAACCTTGATTACTCCCCTGAAAATGTGCTCGTATCATGCGGGGCAAAACATTCGCTCTATAATGCGATTCTGACGTTGTGTGAGGAAAACGACGAGGTGATCCTCCCTTCGCCCTACTGGGTGAGCTATATCGAAATGATAAAGGCATCAGGGGCCAATCCCGTTATCGTAAAGACTGACAAGGAATCCAGTTTCAGAATGACGCCAAAGCAATTGAGCGGTGCGATAACCCCCCGCACAAAACTATTTATCCTGAATTCACCCTCAAACCCGACAGGGATGGCATACACAGAGGATGATCTGATATCCATAAGCGGGATACTGACAAAACGGAATATATTCTGCATATCGGATGAGATATACGAAAAACTCATTTATGACGGGGAAAGGCATATCAGCATCGCATCCCTGGGGGAAAAGATAAAGGATATCACAATAGTTATAAACGGGATGTCCAAGGCGTATTCGATGACGGGGTGGCGCATAGGTTATGCCGCAGGACCACGTGAGGTCATACAGGGGATGTCGAACCTGCAGGATCATTCCACATCAAACCCCACCTCTTTTGCGCAATACGCGTCCGTCGAAGCCCTTACAGGCAGCCAGAACGAATTAAAGGAGATGGTAGCAGAGTTCAAAAAGAGAAGGGACTTCATGGTCGAAAGGGTCAATGCCATCAAAGGGCTTTCAACGGTCAGGCCGCAGGGGGCATTCTATTGCTTTGTGGATATCGAACCTGTTCTGAACAAATCCATAAACGGCATGGCTGTAAAGGATTCCTTTTCATTCACCGAGGCGCTGCTTATGAATGCGCATGTAGCGGTTGTGCCCGGGGGGGCATTTGGAGACAGCCGTTATATAAGGCTTTCATATGCCGTTTCGATGGAAGATATCAAAAGAGGGCTGGAGCGTATCGAATCGTTTGTAAAAAGACTTGTATAGAAGGAGGCATATCTATGCCAAAGATATATCTTATCGATGTAACCAACAGGGATGGGGTGCAGACATCGCGTATATGCCTGTCAAAACTCCAAAAGACGATGTTAAACCTCTTCCTTTCTCAAATGGGGATATTTCAGTCGGAATTCGGATTCCCTGTGACCCACCATGAGTTAAATTATTTAAACGCAAATCTGGAGCTCGCATCACAGGGGACGTTCGGCTCTATGCGCCTTGGCGGATGGCTGCGTGCCATTGAGGAGGATGTTGAGACCGCCTTTGAGCATGTCCCTGGGCTTGAGCATGTGAACCTTTCGATCTCTACCTCAGACCAGATGATCCGAAACAAATTCAAGGGAAAGCTTGACCATGAATCCGTGATACATGAGATGGTGGCGGCGGTCAAATACGCAAGAAAGAAGGGCGCTGTTTCCATAGGGGTAAACGCAGAAGACGCATCCCGCACGGATATCGATTACCTGATCAGATTCGTCAAGGCTGCAAAGGATGCAGGCGCTGACCGCTTCCGTTACTGCGACACCCTGGGTTATGACAGCCCTTTCTCAATCTACGACAGGATAAAGAGGATCGCCGGATCCGTTTCTATCCCGATCGAGCTTCACTGCCACAATGACCTGGGGATGGCGGTAGCGGCGTCCGTCTGCGGCGCAATGGCTGCCAATAACGCAGGGGCTGACGCCTATATCAACACCTGCGTAAACGGCATGGGCGAGCGGGCCGGGAATGCCGATCTGGTTGCCGTGATCCTTGCTGTCATGTACGGAAGCGGCATGGCGGATAAATATAAGCTCGGAGGGGATGTAAACCTTAAGATGGCATGGAAGATCTGCAAGTATGCGGCATACGCCTTCGGTGTGCCGATACCTATAAATCAGCCCGGCGTAGGCTCAAATGCCTTTGCCCATGAATCAGGCATCCATGCCGATGGCGCGCTAAAGGACAGAAGAAACTACGAGCTTTACGATTATGAGGAATTGGGAAGGGGCGAGCCTGAGATAATCGAAACCGGCAGGCAGATAACGGCAGGCGAATATAGCGGGATAAAGGGCTTCAGAAACGTATATGAAAAACTGGAGATACAATTCAGGGATGAGAAGGAGGCCACCAGAATCCTTGAGCTTGTAAGGTATGCGAATGTGCATAACCAGAAGCCCCTTGTGGAGGACGAGCTGAGGTTTATCGCTATGCATTCAGGGATAGCAAGAAGGATATTTACCATGTCCCCTGAACCCATTAATTAAACAAGCCGCCATACAGCTCGACATTACAATCGGATTATACTAATATATACATATATTATCCATCTATATTATATGTCTGTACTTTAAAAGGTCAAAATCTGAATTTATTAAAATGGTTATTCACTTCATTCCGCCTGGCGAAGGGGCATATGCCTTGAGGTTTAGGGTTCCTTCGTAACAGCCTGTAAGGCTCGCTCCACAGGAGCTTCGCCAACAGGCTGTAACTCGTGCACATGCACCTCAAG
>JAFGSM010000036.1 GCA_016934595.1 bacterium
AGTCCGCCCGAAGGGCGCTAATTTAATCGCATAGGAATTTTCATTTTTTTCATGCGGGTTTTCGGGCAGGTTTAACAAAGTCCGCCCTAAGGGCGCTAATTTAATATACGATCCGATGTTGAATATTGATACGACGTGAATATGTTCCAGTGAGGTCGCCTATTAATTTTTTATAGGGCGGAGGTTGCTGAAAAGGATCTTTGCATAATAAATCTAATATATCTTCCGCTTTGGGACGGAGTCCGGATGAAGCGATCTTTTTTGCATCTTTTTGGGCTTGTTTTGTAAATAACAGTTCCCAATTCACCAGTCAATTTCCTTGGAACATTCTTCAATAGGAGTGTTTATCCCTTCTTTAATTGACTCTCTCATTCCAGGGATTGATAGAAGATATAATGTCTCCTGGATTGACTCCCAGTCTTCACTAGATATAAGAATTGCATTTGACCCTTTACCCGTAATCTGAATAGGTTCATGGGAAGAGGCAGCTTCATCCAGTAATTTGTATAGCATCGCTCTTGCTTGGGTTGCTGTCAATATCTTCATAAATATCACCTCGTTATTGATAATACGCCATAACGTACGTTTTGTCAAAACTTCAAGTTTTTGTCAAATCATTTACCTTTGCACTGAAAGTCTGTCCGTACGGCTACAGGGGCCAGAATGAAGGCATTGATTCCACTTTATTCAAACGTAATCCGCGAGAAGAAGATGGCTCCGACAATCTGGTCGTCCTCCGTGGCAACAAAGCAGTAGATATCACTTTTGTCAGTAGTGCTCATGAAGTCTCTTACAAGTCGCCCGATCATCTCTCCCTCGGACTGACCTTCAGAATCTGAAAACATGTTGATGAACAGCCGTTCGATTTTGGCTGCATCGTTTGGATTATACGCTGATAGTTTCTGACATTGAATTTTTTCTGCTTTTTTCAATATTTTCTGATGTCATTTATAGCGCCTCAAATGGGAAGGGATTCCTGAGAATCATGGCAAAGTGGCAATGGGGATTTCGTTTCATTACCTTTACAATTACTCTTCAAGCTCCAGAGCAGTCGAAAGTTCCTGGATCGCATCCCTCAGCAGTTCCTGGCAGCGGCCGTATTCGATCCAATCCCCCTTCCCGATGGTCTCCTGAGCGGCCTGATAATAATTAGTGACCCTCCTTGCCAGATCTGCTATGGTGTCCTCGCCGTCCGTGCTTTTGTCTTGTGAGGATTCATTGGAGATGTAAGATGCGGCTGCGTTTTCTATGCCGAAGACCTTCTCAAGCGCAATGGAAAGGGTCTTTCCCATCTCGACCCTTTCCTCATAAGCCACAATCACCCGCTTCAGTTCAGGCAGGTTGCTCTTATCCGCAGCCATGAGATATACAGGCTCAATGTACAGGATGGATTCCTCGACAGGGATGACAAGCAGGTCTCCCCTTACGACATCCGAACCCTGCTGTCCCCAGAGGGTAAGCTCCCTCGCAATCTTCGTCTGCTGGTCAATGCGTGCGTCCACCTGGCGCGGGCCATAGATAAGCTTCTCCTTCGGCAGCTTATACAAGAGCAGCCTTCCATAATTAGGCCCGTCGCATTGGGCGCAAAGCCAGGCGATCATGTTGCTTTTCTTGTCAGGGGTGAATGGCGCCATCAGGAGGAACTCCTCCTGTTCCTGTTCAGGCAGTCGTATGGACATATAATACCCATTCATGAGGGAACGCGTGCTGCCTGTGAGCTTTTTCTGCATAGGCAGGTCCCAGAAGTCCTCCTTGTTGTAAAAGACCTGGGCGTCCTTCATGTGATATGCCCTGTACATCTTTGCCTGTATCTCGAATAGGTCCCTGGGATAACGTATATGCGCCCGCAGGTCTTCCGGCATCTCAGGGAAAGGCTTAAAGAGTTGCGGGAATATCCTGTTATATGTCAGTATTATAGGATCGGATGGATCTACTATATAAAATGTGGTTTCCCCTGTATATGCATCGATTATAGCCTTTACCGAATTGCGGATGTAGTTGATCGCCTTTTCCCATCGCCTTTTGCCAGTAAAAAGGGCCTGACCTGGCGTTACATCATCCTGGTTCATTGAATACCTTTCGGAATACGGGTATTTATCAGTGGTCGCATATCCATCAAGGATCCAGAAGATACGCCCAGAGTCAGATACTACTGCATAGGGGTCATTGTCATAGGTCAAAAAAGGGGCAAGCGCCTTTACCCTGTCCCTGATTTGCCGGTAAAACAATATGCGGCTTTTGGGGGTAATGTAGCCTGTGAATAAAAGCCTTGGCTCAAAAAATTTGATGGAAAACGCTATCCTTTTGAGGAGGGAGTCTATGGGGACGCCCCCCTTTCCCTCATAGAGTGTGTAGACATTTATATCGCCTTTTGGATAATCGAATTCCAGGGACTTGCTGTTTACAATGACAAAGCCTTCGGTCTTTTCCCCGTAATAGACCTCCGGCCTAATGACTTCTATCCCCGTCTGGCTTACAGGGGGGATGTCCTTGATCACAAGATTTGGAAGGCCCTTTTCGGTCATGCTGTTTACAGGGCTCATGCATAGCCCGTATCCGTGAGTATATTTGAAATAAAGGTTTTCGAAGGTCCTTGCCTTTACAGGGAGGTTCCCCTGATCGAGCTCCCTGACGGAGAGCATTACCTGAGTCTTTTCGCCGTCAATGGTATAACGGTCTTCATCCACTCCGGCAAAGTTGTAGTAGAGCCTTATCTCCTGCAACTGGCTGTATGTCTGGCTCAACGGCTTCTTGTCCCAGAGTTTCACATTCCTCATGGTCAGGGAGTTTTTCTGAATATCCGCGAATGTCAGATCCGTGGATGCTGTAAAATCCCTCTCCTCTATATGGTCAAGATCGTACCCCAGCCTGGTATATTTGATATTATTCAAAATATACGGCATCTCCTTGCTCAATTCGTTGGGCTCTACTATGAATTTCTGGACTGCCCATGGACAGATGGAGCTAACCAGTATGAAAAGTACGACGAGCGCCGCAAGCCCTGTGATAGGCCACTTCCATCCTTTGGCTGGTGAATTGATCCAGAAAATCAGCGCACACGCCAAGGCTATACTGATGATGATCCAGTAGGCTATCAACTGGGCGTTCATATCGGTATACCCTGCACCGAAAACAACACCCCTTTGTGAATAGACAAGCGCAAGAGATCCCAGCCTGTTGTTCCATGCTATGAGCAGCAGGATGAAACCCGCCAGCACAGACATGTGCACCTTTGCCCTGCGGGTGAATATATATGCGCCCTTCTTTAAGCTCACAGCCCTGTCCTTTATATATATAAATAATACCGTCAGGCTGGTCAGGATCAGGGTTAAAAAGGACCACCTCTGCAAGAAGATATGCACAGGATAAGAGAATACAAAAAAGCCTATATCCTTGTTGAAGACAGGGTCTTTCATCATGAACGGGGTCTGCCGCAGAAACCGTAAAAATTCATCCCATTTGAGGATGGCAGGCCATAACCCCATGAATACGGCAAGTGTGGCGCAAGTAAGGATCAGGTACCTGTTCACCCTTTCAGGCCTGATGGGGACTATCCTTATGTCACCCAGGCCCTCCGCCCTGTAGGAAAATTCCCACGCATCTTTGGGCGGTCCCAGCCGCCTCGCAAGGCAGATATTTATGCCTGCAATCAGGATGAAAAGGGCAGCAAAGACAATCCCAAGAATAACCTTGGACGCAAAAACCGTCCAGAATACTGAAGCATAACCCATGCTCCTGAACCACAGCAGATCCCCGTAGATATCAGCCAGGGTGATTATGCTTACAACCGCTATAAACCATATTATAATGTTGTTGACCAGGAACCTTTTTTCTATCTTCATTTCATAGCTCTTTCTTTGAACCTCTCTTTAATGATAAATAAACATTGCCCCAATTTCAGGATCTGCTTGCATAACATATCCAGCAACCTCTAGATTTTCAGATAAATAATTGCAAAAAATCTTCTTGCATTAATCAGAAATTACAAAAGGTTAGAGAGCAAAGATTGTGTAATTTAATTTCTGAAAATCTATCGCTTTCTTTTTATATCCAGTTTTCCAGATGGGAAACGCCATCCAAACCTATAACAACCAAATCTGTCTAAAGTATACCGGTCAAATATGAAGGAAATATGGAGAAATGATGTAATTAATATGGAGAGTGCTTAACGCGGATGCGCCAGAACCAAGATTTAAAATCTTTCTGCCATAAAAAACGCAAATTTTGTTGATAACAGACTATACACCCTGATTCGGCTCACCCGGAGTAGGGATAAGCGTTTGGCAGTTTGATGCTCCGTCAGGAAGCCTGCCGAAGCTGTAGCCCTCAGGGGCGTCGCCATCATCCCAGTCGAGCACATCCATAATATCAGCGCCCTTATAGATGGTCACACTGTCACTTGGATTTAATCCGTAAGGCATAAAAAAGGAACCATCCCCTGAATCTATACTGGTTGCAAGAATAACGAAAAACTCCCCGGGCCCCAGGATGACATCGGGCAGATTAACAGGCTCATGCAATGGATTGTCGTCCACAATGGAATAGTCTTCAAGATACATGGGGTCTTCGCCGCTGTTGTATAGCTCTATCCAGTCCATTCCGCCTCCGGCTGGGGTTGCTACGATTTCATTGATGAGGAGGCTTGATTTTATCATCTCCCTGTTTTTTCCATAACGTGTGGGTATCAGTGTGCAAGCCGGGCCAGTTCCGTCAGGAAACCGGCCAAAGCTGTATCCGGAAGGTGCATCGCCGCTTTTCCACGCAAGTTCATCCACAACGATCAAACCCCAGAAGAGGAAAAGGCTGTCGCTTGATCCCAATCCAAAGGACAGATAAAATGAGCCATCATCAGTGGTCCCGGCG